>NZ_AZFH01000184.1:0-1185 GCF_001435735.1 Ligilactobacillus equi DSM 15833 = JCM 10991 | reverse complement strand
TATTCGTGTTGTCACCACTTGGTTCTTCCGTTGCACCGTTGTCAGACCCGGTATTCCTGTTATCGACACTTGGTTCTTCTGTTGCACCGTTGCCAGATCCAGGGTTCGTGTTGTCACCACTTGGTTCTTCCGTTGCACCGTTGTCAGATCCAGGGTTCGTGTTGTCACCACTTGGTTCTTCCGTTGCACCGTTGTCAGATCCGGTATTCGTGTTGTCACCACTTGGTTCTTCCGTTGCACCGTTGTCAGACCCGGTATTCGTGTTATCGACACTTGGTTCTTCTGTTGCACCGTTGTCAGATCCAGGGTTCGTGTTGTCACCATTTGGTTCTTCCGTTGCACCGTTGTCAGACCCGGTATTCGTGTTATCGACACTTGGTTCTATGGTTGTGTCGTTGCTTGATCCGGTATTGGCATTATCGTTGATTGGTTCATTTGACAAAATAGTTACAGCTACAGGAACTTCTGCCGTTGTCTTATCTTTGTATACAACTTTAACCTTAACTACTTTATCACCAACTTCATTTTTATTGGTTGGCTTGATAGACAATTCACCGGTTGTTTGATTAATGGTAATCCAATCATCAGAATTATCAACTAATTCGTAACTATCAACTACATTTGCATCTGACACCTTTGCAGTCGCAGTAACAGTTTCATTAACCTTAACGTTAACATTATCATAACTTACTGGATAATTCTTGGCATCGTTACTAATCGTAATAGTAATCGGTACAATTTCTTTTGTTGCGTTATTAGCATGTGCAACTTCAACAGAAATATGATATTCTTGTCCCTTGACATCTACATTAGGACTAAACTTAATTTCACCAGTTTCATTAATTGTTGCCCATTCTGGAGCACCTTCAGCTAAAACATATCCTACAATTTCTTCTTGATCACCAATAATTTGTGGTGTTATAGATGCTGTCTCACCAGCTGAAATTGTTATTCCTTCATATGAAGTTGATGTAGTAGGAGTTACAACGATATTAGGAATATCTACAGTTTGTGTTGTGCCATCTGGATATGTCACTACTACTACACCACTTGTAACACCTGCTTTAGATACATCTGGAGTGCTTGTCCAGGCGTATGTGGTATCCGCTGGTAAGTCAGATGCATTGCTAATTACTGATTCAGCTGTTGGAGTTTGACCTAAACCTGTGGTTACATCATCCTTGG
>NZ_AZFH01000183.1:0-584 GCF_001435735.1 Ligilactobacillus equi DSM 15833 = JCM 10991 | reverse complement strand
AACAAGGCTTGGCATACTTCTGATGATCATGAAATCTATATTGATTCCAAAGTATCTGAAAAAGCAGATGCTCTTGAAAAAAAGATTGACCAGTTGAAGTCACAACGTGACCAACTTACGTGGCTTTCAAAAAAATCTAAAAGAATTGCCAATTATAATAAGCAAATTCAGTACTTGTATCAAAAACGTAAACATATTCTCACAGATGAATACACACGTTTGGCAAAAGAAGTTATTGGACAGTACGACTTAGTTGCAATCGAAAAACTTGATGCTATCGAAATGCGTCGAGAAAGTTTTGAGCTTAATAAGGAACAAAATAAGGCTAAAAATCGTAAATTAGCTAAGATAAAACCTTATGAAATGTCGCAATTACTTAAACAATGGGCTAATCGCTTAGGAAGAACATTAATTATGGTTGATTCTTATAAAACGAGTCAAGTTGAATTTGGAACAAAACATGAAGAAAAACATGATGTTACCGAAAGAGAATGGGTATCTAAATACACAGGCAAGTTAATTAAACGCGATTTTAATGCAAGCAAAAACATCTTAGATTGGGCAATTAATCCTACTCATCACGT
>NZ_AZFH01000035.1:0-236 GCF_001435735.1 Ligilactobacillus equi DSM 15833 = JCM 10991 | reverse complement strand
TTGGCGTCATTGACCGATGCAGATGTAACTTCGTATTTCAAAATTAAGGCATTAATGCTTACTACCATATGAATTTTAAAGCCGTACAAATAAACCTTTTTAGTTGCGCTATAGCCGATATTAGCGACTTCACTAAAAATTTTAGCTCTTCTGTTTCTAATAGGTTGGCAAAGTGGTAACGGGAAACTATCCATTATCGCCATAGTGCTTATTGATGTTTGAGTCAGCAGTCCCTG
>NZ_AZFH01000182.1:0-273 GCF_001435735.1 Ligilactobacillus equi DSM 15833 = JCM 10991 | reverse complement strand
TAAAAATATAGAATTAAGTAGAATTTAACCGAAAAATACGTTGTAATTAAACCATAGAAAGATTGAAAATGTAGGTGGTTTATTATAACAATGTTAAAACCAAAAGAGATGGCAGAACGTCTTGGCGTTACTGTTAGAACTTTACAAATTTGGGATAAAAAAGGAACCTTGAAAGCCTACCGAACTCCCACTAATCGAAGATATTATACAGAAGAACAATATTTAAATTATATAGGTCAATCGTCAACTACCAAACGTAAAAATGTCGCTTAT
>NZ_AZFH01000181.1:0-128621 GCF_001435735.1 Ligilactobacillus equi DSM 15833 = JCM 10991 | reverse complement strand
GATTTTAATGCAAGCAAAAACATCTTAGATTGGGCAATTAATCCTACTCATCACGTAAAGTACAAAGAAAGCCTAGCACGAAAAAGAGCTGGCAAAATACAGAAAGCAATTTCGGCTACGAAGTTAATTGAAGTGAACTAAAAAAAGACCAAGGCATAAACCTTGGTCGGGGCGGGACAGAGTCTTGCCGTCCCCAAATGGCTATAAGAGTTGGTGTGTGCGTATCACTCTGAGCGTGCAAAACGAGTGCGATACACCAACGGAGAGTCCGCAAGGACTACTGCAACTATCCTCGTGATAGTTGTGCATTGCCTAAACGTCTTTTAGTATCATGGCAGTATCTGACTGCCAGTGCTAGAAGCTCGGTACTTCAGTACCGAGTTCATTCACTTACGTTCGGGGATAGTGGCCGGATCGTCGGTGACGGTTAGTTGAATATAGTCGTGTAGGGCTTCAATGGAAAGGCCAGCTTGGCGCATGCATTTCACAAATTCGAGCCAATTAAGATCAGTTTCTTCAAAAGTTCGAACGCCGTTTTTATCCCGTTTCAAAGGTGGTACTAGGCCAATGCGCTCATAGTAGCGAATGGTATCGGGGGTTAAGTCTAGGAGGGCGGAAGCTTTTTTGATGTTCATGGTTAAACTCCTTTTTTAGATTTTTCTTTTAGTATACTGCTTAGAGTGGACTCTAAAGCAAGAAATAATGCTATAATTGATGCGCAGAATTGAAATAAGGGGAGGCGCACTAATGGACTTAATTCGGAAAATAAAATTAAAGTGGCTGTTAAAAAGATCTTCGCGGATTTTGACTTGGTCTAATTTAGTTCAACAATTAGAAATTCAAACCCCAACTCAGGCCCAAGAACTGACTGTCGCCTTGTATGAAGCCTGTCAAAAAGGAAAGTGTCAGAGTTTCTTTCTAGGTAAGTGTCCGGACTGTAACCGAGTTTTAGCCGGAGGTTGGATGACCTTGGCGGATGAGGAGGGCTTTTTTGTCGGCAATGATAAGGCTAGTGCCCTAGATTACGAGTGCCTGTTTTGTGGCTGTCAAATTAATGACACCAGTGGCAAGCAATTAGTCTGTGAAGATGCTTTTTTACCCCAGGCTTATCGTGGATATATTACCAACTACACTTTGATTGAAAATTCGCAAAAGCAGCGTTATCAGTTGGAGACTTTAACCTTTAAACAAATTGTGGCGCTTCATGATGATTTGGTTAAAGAAGATATAATTGCTTGGGAGCAAAGTGGTCATTATCACAGCCTTTTGCAATTTTTGGCAGCCTTTTGTGTGGTAACAGAGTACGATCAAAGTTATCAGATTTATTTGGCCTGGTTGTTAAGTTGCCAGGCTTGTCGCGCGGTGGTCGCAGTCGGAAGTTTTGACTATCGTTATGATTTTGAAAAAATGGGGGGCGACCTTTTCATTCAGGGGCGCCCCCATGTCGGAGGGCATAACCTCGTAGCTTTAAATTTAACGTGCCCATGTTGTGGTCAGGCCAACCGGGTTGACCAAGTGCAAATCTTCGTTGCAAATCAGGATTTACTTTAAATCCAAAAAGGTTCGCGACCGAAAATGGTTGCGAACCTTTTTAGTTTTATTTAGAGCTTGAGCTAGAAGTCGAAGTTGAAAGGTAGTTAGCTAGGACGTCTTTTAAGTCACTATCTTTAATATTAACTTTCCCCTTCTTTAAAACTTTGGTTAAGACTTTTTGGAGGTAAGTAGAGTCGTTCATCTTTTCAGAGATGATTTGGCTCTTAAGTTCAGAAATGTGGTCTTTCTTTTGCCCTTTACCAGGATTTTTCACACTGTAGATAATGTGGTAACCGTAGCTAGTCTTCACAGGAGTGGTAGTGTATTCCCCTTGTTTCAAAGCAAAGGCAGCCTTCTTAAACTTAGATGCTAAGTCGGTATCTGTGTTGTTGAAGGAAGGTAAGACCCCGCCGTCACTAGCAGAAGAAGTGTCGGTTGAGTTTTTCTTAGCTAACTTCTTGAAGTTCTTCAAGGATGGGTCAGCTTGTAATTGCTTGATTAAGTCTTCAGCAGTTGATTTCTTATCGACCAAGATATGAGCAACCGTGATGGTTGGTTGATATTTTTTCCATTGCTTGTCAATCATCTTGTTAGTAATCTTGGTGTTAGCCTTAACTGCTTCTTGCATTAAGAGGCTGGAACGAATTTGTTCTTTAAATTGAGCCTTGGTTAAACCGGATTGAGTCAAGTATAATTCGAATGAAGAACCATATTGATTCTTGTAAGCATTGTACTCCTTGGTAACTTGCTTGCTGGAAACTTTTTTACCATAATCGTGTTCTAACAATTTGTTAAGAATCATTTCTTGTAAAACTTGTTTCCCTGATGAAGTTTGTTTCAAGCTTGAGTAGTACTCGCTTTCCGTGATTTTACCACCTGCAGTTGTCGCAACGGTTTTGGAACAAGCTGCTAAACTGAAGGTCATTAAGATTCCGGCCAAGGCCACTAACCATTTTTTCATGTTAAATTGACACATCTCTTTCCTAAATTTTATTTATACTATATCACACTTTTTTCCTAAAGGATAAGCTAAGCACGAAAAATCCGGATTTTTTCAAAAAATCTTCACTTTTTATCACGTTGGCTTAAATGCTCCAAAGTAGGAGTAATCGTTGTTTGATATTCCTCCAAATCAGTAATAAGCTTTGCTAACACATCAAGACTTTCAGGAAGGGTGGTTCCAAGTTCTTGCAGAACTTGGTTGACAGCTTGAACCTTATCGCCTAAGTTTTCAACAGCAGTTAAGATTTCTGCTTGTTGCTGCTTAGCAATTCGTCCTAACTGGCGTAACCCATCTCTTTCATAGTAAAGCCAAGTAACTAACCCCAGTCCCGCGATTAATGAAAATTTCGTGCGTTTTTTCATTTTATTCACCAACTTCTTGGCTAATCTTTTGGGCTAAAGTGCTTAACTCTTCGGTAGATTGTTTACCAGTGTTATCGGCAAAGATAGCCTTGAATCCGTCTTGGCTACCGTAACGTGGTAAAAGGTGGAAATGGGAGTGGAAAACAGATTGGTAGGCGACTTCTCCATTGTTGTTCATCAAGTTTAAGCCAACGATATTAGGGTTCGACTTTTGGATGGCCCGCGCAATTTTAGGAATGCGACTGAAGACCTCTCCAGCTAAGTTGGCATCGTATTCAAAAAGGCTAGCGACGTGCTTTTTAGGAATTACCAAAACGTGTCCTTCAGTGACTTGGGAGATATCTAAAAAGGCCTTCACGACCTCATCTTCGTAAACGGTGTAACTAGGAATGTCACCGGCAATAATCTTACAAAAAACGCAATTTTCTTCCATAGGAAAAAACCTTCTTTCATCAGTTTATGTATTTAGTATAACATTAAATCCTTATGGGGGTGTGTTATACTAGAAGCAAAAACAAGAAAAAAGAGGGGACCCAAATGACGTTAACGATTAAGAATTTAGTGGGCGGCTATTCTCAGATTCCCGTTTTAAAAGATGTCTCACTCGAGGTGCCAAAAGGTCAATTAGTGGGGCTGATTGGTTTAAATGGGGCCGGGAAATCAACGACCTTAAATCACATTATTGGTTTGCTAACCCCACATCAAGGGGAAATTTTATTAAATGGCAAGACGCTCAAAGAAGATAGTCAAGCCTATAAGCAAAGTTTAGCCTATGTGCCAGAAAGTCCGGTTTTATACGAAGAACTAACTCTAAAAGAACACCTGGAGTTAACGATGAATGCCTATCATTTGGATCAAGTAGCCACCTGGGCCAAGGCGAAAAAACTCCTAAAGCTTTTTCGTTTGGAAAATAAGTTAGATTGGTTTCCGGCTAATTTTTCTAAAGGGATGAAACAAAAGGTGATGCTAGTATGTGCTTTTATGCTAGAAGCTGACTTGTACATCATTGATGAGCCCTTCTTAGGTCTTGATCCATTAGCTATTCGAGATTTATTAAATCTGATTGAAGTGGAAAAAAAGCGGGGGGCTGCGATTTTGATGTCTACCCACGTCTTAGACACGGCGCAAAATTATTGTGATTCCTTTGTGCTGTTGAGTAAAGGGCAAGTCAAAGCTGCCGGCAGTCTCGCAGATTTACAGACTAAATACCGAGCTAAGGGGCAAAGTCTTACGGAAATTTATCTAGCTTTGGCGACGGAGGATTAGTTCATGGAAGAAATCTGGAAGACGCGCAAAGAACGTTATCAAAAACAACAGCTCAAGTACTTACGTTATGTTTTTAACGATAATTTTGTCTTAGCCTTATTTTTCTTATTCGGTGGTTTAGCTTATGCTTATGCGGATTTTTTAAAGGTATTACCCTTGGCTTCCGGCCACTGGATTTTTAAGTTGACCTTGGCTTTAGTCCTGTGGTCAGGTTTATTTTTAGTTAAGTTTGCTAGCTTATTAGAAAAGGCGGACGTGGTTTTCTTGAGCCCTCTAGATTACCAAATGGCAACCTATCTAAACTTGGCAGCTAAAAGCTCCTTGCCATTGGCTTTGGCAGGGCAATTTTTGGTCTGGATATGCGCCTTGCCGTTTATCGTGACTGCGGTAGGTTTTTCTTATGGTCAAAGCTTGGTCTTTTTATTTGTGACGGCCACGCTGAAAATTTTGTACCATAATTTCGCGCTTCAAGCACACTATTATCCTAAGTTTCAAACTGTAACTTACCGGTGGGGCTTACGAATTTTGGCTTTAGCGATTTTAATCAGTTTTGTAACTTTTATTCCTTTGGGGATACTTTTACTTTTTGGTTTAATCTTAGTTTTGGCTTTGAGTAAGCAGCAAATGACCAAGCACTTATTCGCTTGGAATTATGCCGTCGCAATTGAAGCGCAAAGACAGATGGGGCTTTACCGTCTGTACAATCTTTTCACGGATGTGCCAATGGTTAAGTCCAGTGTCAAACGACGTAAGTATTTGGACATTTTCCTGAGAGGCCAAAGTCCCTATGCCTATTTATTTGTCCGTGGTTTTGCCCGTAAGGAAGAATACGCTAACTTGTGGTTACGTCTGACGATGCTAACTTTTGTGATTACCCTTTTTATCGACAATGGTTGGTTGGCAGGGTTAATTGCGGTGCTTTTCTATTACATGTTGGCTTTGCAACTTTTACCCCTTAGTAAACGTTACGATGAGATTGTCTTCACTCATCTTTATCCTTTGGACACCACAGTTAAGAAAAAAGATTTGACCAAATTACTACAAAAAGTCATGGCGCTTAGTGCGTTTATCATGGCCTTAGGAGTCGGTCTCGGTAGTCAAAGCTGGGCCTTTGGTGGGGGCGTTTTAGTAGTATTAATCTTGTTAAATCAAGGATTATTAAAACATCTAATAGCTCGCAAAGTAGGTGATTAAAACTTTCTCAGTTAGGTGGGAATATCTTGACAGTAAGATATTTCCTTTGTAAACTTAGATGTACTTATCGCATGTAAGAGAGGGCCAATTATGGTATTTACACTAGGAAAAGATTGGCAAGTCGAACCGATTGCAGGCGATACTGGTACGGCCTTTATGGGCACCAATAAAGAAGAGAAGTTATTCTTGAAGCAAAACACCTCACCATTTTTAGCAGCCTTGGCGATTGAGGAAATTACGCCTAGACTCGTGTGGGCGAAGCGCCTGGTGAGTGGGGATACCATAACAGCTCAAGAATGGAAAAACGGTCGTAGCTTACACAAATCAGAAATGACACAAAAAAGTGTGGCCGAACTTTTGCACCGGATTCACCATCTACCAGTCCTAAAGAAGATTTTAGGGCAAATTGGGGGTAAAACGGTGACGCCCTTCGAATTATTGAACCAGTATTTCCGCGGTTTAAACCCGCAATTGCGCTCACATCCTTTACTGAAAGATGTGGCCAATCGCTTGCGTTCGAAGCAGCCAAACTTTGCGCGCTCAAATTACGAAGTATGTCATGGCGATTTAAATCATAAAAACTGGCTTTTATCAGATCATAATCAACTTTACTTGGTTGATTGGGAATCTGCGCTAATTGCTGATCCAGCTTTGGATCTTAGCATGTTAATGTATCACTATGTCCCGCGTGAAAATTGGCAGGAGTGGCTGACCAGCTACTATGCCTTAGGCGGTGAAGAATTACCACCAGACCTTGAGGCGAGAGTTCATTGGTATGTGCTGATGCGACTCTTGTTAAATGTCAAGGACGCCTACGAACGTGGTCGTTTCCATGAAATGAACCAAGACATAATTAAACTTTCGCAAGTTTTAAATGAGCAAAGCCTATTATAAACAGGCACGAACAGTCCATCAGTAGTGGTGGACTGTTTTTAGTAAGCTCAAGCTTTACAATTACTGGCGATACATGCTAATATCAGTAGTGTTTAATTATTCTAAAGATGTAGATAAGCAGGGAGTTTTCCCGGTAAAAGAAAAAGGAGGATATCTGTGCGTTTAAAAAATAAACCTTGGGCGAAGCCTTTAATTGAAGCAAATCCACAATGGGTGGTAACTGAACCAGAAAAGTTGAAGGGTAAATGGCAAAGTCGCTTTGAAAAAGACCAACCACTTTACATTGAAGTTGGGATGGGGAAAGGTCGTTTTATCGTAGAAATGGCTAAAAAGTATCCGGACCGTAACTTTATTGGCTTAGAAATGCAAACGGTGGCGACAGGAATTGCTTTAAAGAAGCAAATTGAAGCCACATTGCCTAACTTACAATTAGTGTGTGCCAATGGGGCTGGTTTGACCGAATACTTTGAAAAAGACGAGGTGGCAGGTGTTTATCTTAACTTCTCTGATCCTTGGCCCAAGACGCGCCATGAAAAGCGCCGTTTAACTTACAAATCCTTCTTGAAGCAATACCAAGATGTGATGGTCGCTGACGGTCATTTGGAATTCAAGACCGATAACCGGGGCTTGTTTGAATACTCCCTAGCAAGTATGAATAACTACGGCATGGTCTTTGACCAAGTTTGGTTGGACTTGCACGCCACGGATGCAGTGATCGATAATGTTATGACCGAATATGAAGAAAAATTTTCTTCCAAAGGGCAACCGATTTACAAGTTAGAAGCACACTTTTAAAAAGTAAGCAAACTATTTTATTTTCTTGGATAGATAGGCTATAATACAGGTAGCGAAACAAGAAAAGTGAGGAACTTGAATATGGAAACATTAGCCGTAATGAACAAAGCAGAAATGGAAGCTAAGTTAGCTCAAGGAAACTACGTGTTATTTTTCACCGCAGACTGGTGCCCAGACTGCCGTTTTATCAAACCAGCCATGCCATCAATTATGGAAGAATTTAGCCAATATGAATTCATCACTGTTGACCGAGATGAAAATATTGACTTATGCCAAGAATTGATGGTTATGGGGATTCCATCCTTTATCGTTTACAAGAACGGTAAGGAAGCAGGTCGTTTTGTCAATAAAGACCGTAAAACTAAAGAAGAAGTCGTGGACTTTTTAAACAATATCGCATAATAAGGAGATTTTTGGGAAATGTTAATTTCTAGTTATAACCCCGCCCAAGCCGGCGATGTATTGATGTTGGTTGTGAACCAAGATCAAGGAGAACAAGCATACGAACAAAAGGGACAAGTAGTCCGGATTTACGCTGTGAAAGACCAAGCTACGTTAGGTTTTAATTTCTTGGAGGCTAAGAATGTTTTGCCTGATTTAGAAGGTCAAGGCCAAGTTTTTTTGACAGCGGCACAAGTTGCGAAGTTAAACGAGGCTTTAGTAGCTGTCGGTTTTGAAGCTGAATTAGTCGTAGACGAAGAACCTAAGTTTGTGGTGGGTTATGTTAAGGAAATGGCGGAACACCCAGATTCTGACCACCTTCACATCACTAAGATTGAAGTTGATGGTCAAAAAGAACTCCAAATTGTGTGTGGGGCTCCTAACATTGCGGTCGGTCAAAATGTGGTTGTCGCTAAAGTCGGTGCGATGATGCCTACAGGGGCTATTATCTGGCCTGGGAAGTTACGTGGAGTAGAATCCTTTGGGATGGTTTGTTCCGCGCGTGAATTACACCTGCCCAATGCTCCTCAAGTACGTGGCATCTTAGAGCTTGATGCTACAGAATATCCTGCTGGCCGGGCCTTTGATTTTGCGAAAGCTGCGAATTTATTTACGCCAGCGCAATAGAATTATGATAGAATTAGACTAGTATGGACTTACTAGTCTTTTTTATTTAGACAAAAATTTTTAAAAGGAAAATAAATTCATGGAAAAGTACGACGGTCCAGCCTTTTTTCGGGGTGAAAATAAAGAAAAGACTGGCAGTATGAGACAAGCAAGAAAACTTAGACCCCAAAAAGCTTTGCGTCCAGCGCAAGCTTTACCGAAAAAAACAGTGAATGTTTATCAAAATTCTCGTGGTTTTCGTCCAACTTATGTGCCACCGTCACAGATTAAGAATCAAGTACGCAATTTGCGGAAGCATTATGCGCATTTAATCAGTTTATTAGCAAAGCCGAAAGATTCCTACTGGTTATTCGATGAAGAAGGCCAAGACGCTAATGTGCTTGATTTGACCTTACCAATGGTGACCTTCGAAGCGCAAGTTGAAACCAGCCTGCAAACATCTTTAGCTACTGAAAGCGAAAGCCTTAGTGAGGTAGCAGCTTTAACAAGTGTAAGTCAAAGTACAGAACCGGTAGTGAAAATGAGCTCTCAAGCGATGGTTTACCATCGTGAAAAAACGCGGGAAGTGGCACTGGATTCCCAAGTAACCTCCGAATTAAGTCGTCCCAAGGTGGAAAGTGTCAGTGAAGTTAGTCAAAGTATGGCAGTGGTCTCGGTTTACGTTGAGTCATCGGCTTCTTTGGCAAGTAGTGAAGTGGCTTCAACGCCCAAGATAGTCAGTGATGAAAATCAGAATGAAGCTGAAATACCGGTAAATGAAGCAGAAAACCAGCAAGAAGTAGTCTTTAAAGATAGTCAGGAACAAGCAACTATTGATGGTCAAACGATGGCGATGAATACCGCGCCAGTAGCTTCACAAGTGGCAGTAGCCATGGATGAGGCGGGTTACCAATTCCCAAGTTTAGATTTATTACCTGCGCCAGTGCGGGCCAATGACGTGGCGCTTGATGCCTGGATTCAAGAACAAGTGATGATTTTAGACCAAACGTTAAACGACTTTAAGGTTGATGCCCATGTCGTTAATCAAACGATTGGTCCTTCGGTAGTGCAGTTTGAACTAGCCTTGGGTCGGGGCGTTAAAGTTAACAAAATCACCAATTTGGCTGATGATTTACAGTTAAACTTAGCAGCAAAGGATGTACGTATTGAAGCCCCAATTCCAGGTAAGAGTACCGTGGGAATTGAAGTACCTAATCGCTATGGTCGACCAGTTATGTTAGCGGAAATTTTGGAATCTGAAGCCTTTCGAAAGGCTGATTCGCCATTAACGGTTGCTTTGGGGGTGGACTTATTTGGGCAAGCTCGAGTGACTAATTTACAAAAGATGCCTCATGGTTTGATTGCCGGGGCGACTGGTTCTGGGAAGTCGGTCTTCTTAAATTCAATCTTGGTTTCCCTTTTATACAAGGCCAAGCCAAATGAAGTTAAACTGATTATCATTGACCCTAAAGCGGTTGAAATGGCGCCTTATCAAGATATCCCCCATTTATTAGCGCCGGTGATTTCTGATATGCAAGCAGCGGCGGCAACCTTAAAATGGGTGGTCGAAGAAATGGAACGCCGTTATCAACAGCTAGCTTCTTACGGGGCGCGGAATTTGGAAGCTTTCAACAAAAAGATGGCTAATCAAGGCGATTACGGTTTGAAGCTTCCTTATATCGTAGTGGTAATTGATGAGTTGGCCGATTTGATGATGGCGGCTTCCTCGGAAGTGCAAGACTATATTGCGCGAATTACTGCCAAAGCCCGGGCGGCCGGAATCCATTTATTGGTGGCCACTCAAAGACCAAGTGTGGATGTCGTTACCGGAACGATTAAAAATAATATTCCGACTCGGATTGCTTTCATGGTTTCCAGTCAAATTGACTCGCGGACTATCTTAGATCAAGCTGGCGCCGAACGACTCTTAGGTCGGGGGGATATGCTGTATCTTGGGAATGGTAGCAGTCAACCTTTACGTTTACAGGGAGCTTACATTGATGAAGAAGTTGAGATGATTACCGCTTTTGTTCGTCAACAAGGACAACCTCATTATGCTTTTGATCCTGAAAAGTTGAAGAAGCATGTGGAAGAAGCGGAGAGCCAAGATGAAATTTTCCCGCGGGTGCTTGATTACCTGGTGAATGAAGAAACGATTTCAACTTCTAAATTACAAAGGGTCTTTGGTATCGGTTATAACCGCGCAGCAACAATCATTGAACAATTAGAAGCTAAACAATATATTTCGAAATCTCGCGGGTCAAAACCACGCAGTGTCTTTTTGACTCAAGAGGGATTAAATAAGTTACGTCAACAATAAACAGTATGAAGCTAATAAGCAACGTGCTAAAATATGATAGTAACAAGGAAAAGAGGAATGCGATTATGGATATGCAAACAACCTACTTTTTCGTAGGAATTAAAGGAACTGGAATGAGTGCTTTAGCCTTAATTTTGAAGGATAAAGGCTGTCAGGTAGCAGGCTCTGATATTGAAAAATACACTTTTACTCAACGGGGTCTAGAACAAGCAGGAATTGAAATAAAACCTTTTGCCGGCGAAAATATTACCACTGGGATGACGATTGTCAAGGGGAATGCTTTTGGTGATGATCATCCTGAAATCCAAAAGGCTAAGGAATTGGGTTTGGATATTTTAACTTACCCTCAGACTGTAGAAATGTTGGTTCAAGAAACCACTAGTATTGCGGTGGCCGGTGCTCATGGTAAGACCAGCACCACGGGCTTATTAGCTCACGTTTTAAGTGGCGTGGCGCCAACTAGTTACTTAATTGGTGATGGTTCTGGGAAGGGAATTCCCGATGCGCGTTTCTTTGCTTTTGAAGCCGACGAATACCGTCGTCACTTCGCAGATTACACGCCTGATTATGCAATTATGACAAATATCGATTTTGACCACCCGGACTACTTCAAAGATATTGATGATGTCTGTGCGGCCTTTACAGACTTGGCTAACAAGACCAAGAAGGGGCTTTTTGCCTGGGGTGAAGATAAGTACTTGCGGGACTTAAAGGTTGATATTCCAGTGCACTTCTACGGGACGGAAGAAAATGATGAATTCCGCGCTGTTAATATTAAGCGGACTACGAAAGGGTCAACTTTTGATGTTTACCGTCATGATGAATTTTTAGGTAACTACGAAATTCCGATGTTTGGTCAACACAATGTTTTGAATAGTTTGGCAGTAATTGCGGTGGCTTACTTCGAAGAAATTGACCAAGCTGAAATTAAGCATGAATTATTGACCTTCAAAGGAGTTAAGCGCCGTTTTGCAGAAAAACGGGTCGCTGACATGGTGATTATTGATGATTATGCGCACCACCCAGCTGAAATTCGTGCAACGATTGATGCTGCTCGGCAACAATACCCTGATAAGACCATTATTGCGGTCTTCCAACCTCACACTTTTAGTCGGACGATTGCCTTGATGGACGAATTTGCGGAAAGTTTAAACTTGGCGGACAAGGTTTACTTAACAGAAATCTTCTCCTCCATCCGGGAAAAAGACGGGGCTGTTTCTGCCAAGGACTTAGGGGCAAAAATCTCTAAAGGGGGAGAAATTATCGCTTTAGACAATATGTCACCATTATTGGATTACCATGATGATGTAGTTATCTTCATGGGTGCCGGTGACATTCCTAAGTATGAACACGCCTATGAAGACTTACTTAGCAATCTGAGTTTAAAGAATAACTAAGAGAGAAAAGTTCGCTAGTTTAGCGGGCTTTTTTTGTGGGCGAATTAGGTGAATTTAGGGGCAGTTTGCGTTATAATCGATAAAAATATGGAAAGGGATATGAGCGCATGGCAAGCCAACATATTGAAAATAAATTAAAACTTTTGCCTGACCTGCCGGGTTGTTATTTGATGAAGGATATTAACAGTCGTATTATCTATGTAGGTAAGGCTAAGAATCTTAAAAATCGGGTCCGCTCTTATTTTAAAAGTGCGCATGAAGGTAAGACGGCCAAGTTAGTTAGTGAGATTCGGGACTTTGAAACCATTATTACTTCAACGGACAAGGAAGCTTTTTTATTAGAAATTACGCTCATTCAAAAGCATAAGCCTTATTATAATATCAAGTTGAAACAGGGAACCGGTTATCCTTATATTAAGATTACCAAAGAAAAAGATCCGCAAATCAAGATTGTCAGTCAGGTAAAAAAAGATGGTGGTAGCTACTTTGGACCTTACCCTAATGTTTATGCCGCAACTGAAACCATGCAACTCCTGCAAAAGATTTATCCTCTACGTCGGTGTAGTGGTTATCAAAAACGCCCTTGTCTTTATTACCATATGGGACAATGTTTAGGGGCGTGTTTTCAAGAAGTACCAGCGGAGATTTATGCGAAACAAGTTAAAAAAATAAAGTCTTTCTTGAATGGTAATGTTGGACAAATTAAAAAGGATTTGACTACCAAGATGGAGGTCGCAGCTACAAATTTAGAATTTGAACGGGCGGGAGAATTGCGTGATCAAATTCGTTATGTGGAAATGACGGTGGAAAAACAAAAAATTATTTCTAACGATAATACGCCCCGCGATATCTTTGCTTACTATATGGATAAGGGGTGGCTGTCGATTCAAATTTTTTCCATTCGGCAAGCACGTTTGATGAAACGAGAAAAGCGTCTCTTTCCTTGTATTGATACACCGCAAGCTGAAATGGCCTCTTTTATTTTGCAGTTCTATAATCAAAAGAATCGAATTTTACCTAAAGAAGTGCTGGTGCCTAAGGACTTAGATCAAGATGTTTTGGAGGAAATTTTGCAGGTGCCAATTCGCACGCCTCAAAGAGGAAGTAAAAAAAGCCTCTTGGAATTGGCGCAAAAAAATGCCCGCTTGGTGTTAGAAGAAAAGTTCCGGCTTTTGGAATTGGATGAAAGAAAGACCAGTGGAGCCATGGACGAAATCATGACCGCCTTGAACTTACCAAGTGGTCACCGAATTGAAGCCTTTGACCACTCGCATTTACAGGGGACGGACGTCGTGTCTGCTATGGTTTGTTTTATTGACGGACGCCCAGAAAAAAGTGAATACCGCAAATATAAACTGACGACAGTTGAACATGCCGATGAAGCACAAAGTACGCGCGAGGTAATTTATCGTCGTTATCGACGGTTATTAAATGAAAATGCATCTTTACCAGACCTAATTTTAATGGATGGAGCACAAATTCAAATAGAAGCGGCCAAAGATGTCTTAGAAAATCAGTTGGGAATTGATATTCCGGTGGCGGGAATGGTCAAAAATGACCGTCACAAGACCGCAGATTTGATGACTGGTGACGATCAAAAGGTGAACCTTGATCCTAAGAGTGAAGGTTTTTACTTACTGCAAAGAATTCAAGACGAAGTTCACCGTTTTGCGATTTCCTTTCACCGGCAGGTACGCTCTAAGAATTCATTAGCCTCACGCCTGGATAAAATTACCGGGGTAGGACCCAAGACCCGCAATAAATTACTGCGAAATTTTTCTAGTTTAAATAAGATTAGTCAGGCTTCGGTGGCCGATTTGCAAAAGATTGGTATTAATGGAAAGTTGGCCCAAACCATTAAGTTAAGTCTCGGTAAGGGTGATAAAAAATAAGGTTTTGACCTGGTAAACTGATTAATGTTATATTGGTATGGCAGTGTCTTGTCCCAAGTGCCCAAAATTGGCAGAAAGGATGTAAATAAATGTTTGTAGATCAAGTGAAAATTAAAGTAAAGTCCGGTAAAGGTGGCGATGGTATGGTGGCCTTCCGGCGGGAAAAATATGTTCCAAATGGGGGACCAGCCGGCGGCGATGGTGGTAAAGGTGGTAGTATCATCTTTAAAGTCGATCAAGGTTTGCGGACTTTGATGGATTTCCGTTATCATCGTATTTTCAAGGCCAAGCCTGGTCAAAACGGAATGATTAAGGGAATGTACGGTCGTGGAGCCCAAGATACTTACATTGCCGTGCCTGAAGGTACAACTGTGACCGATGTTAATACGGGGGAAGTTTTAGGTGACTTAGTCGAAGCCGGCCAAGAGTTAGTTGTGGCGAAAGGTGGTCGCGGAGGTCGTGGTAACATTCACTTTGCTTCCGCCAAGAACCCTGCGCCTGAAATTGCTGAAAATGGTGAACCTGGAATTGAACGGGAATTAAAGTTGGAATTAAAGGTTTTAGCCGATGTTGGTTTAGTTGGTTTCCCTTCTGTAGGTAAATCGACCTTACTTTCGGTGGTAACTTCTGCTAAGCCTAAAATTGCAGAATACCACTTTACGACTTTAGTTCCTAACTTAGGGATGGTGCGCTTAGATGATGGTCGCGATTATGTCATGGCAGACTTACCTGGTTTGATTGAAGGGGCTTCACAAGGGGTTGGTTTAGGGATTCAATTCCTTCGTCACGTGGAAAGAACTCGTGTTATCCTGCATTTGATTGATATGTCGGGAGTGGAAGGACGCGATCCGTTTGAAGACTACCTGAAGATTAATGCCGAATTGAAGAAGTATGATCCAAGTCTGTTATTACGGCCCCAAATCGTAGTGGCTTCCAAGATGGATATGCCAGATTCTGCGACTAACTTAGCCGAATTTAAGGAAAAATTAGCCAAAGACGATACTTTGGAAAACCAACCAGAAGTCATGGAAATTTCTTCTTTAACTCACCAAGGTTTAGATGCTTTGACGAAGCATACCGCGGATATTTTAGACCAAACACCAAAATTCGAACCAATCGTGGCAGAAGATGCTGCGGTAGTATACAAATACGAAGAGGAAGAAGAAGCGCCATTTACGTTGACGCGCGATGCCGATGCAACCTGGGTACTTTCAGGAGCAAAGTTAGAAAAACTGCTCTTGATGACCAACATGGAACACGACGAAAGTGTCATGCGTTTTGCTCGCCAATTGCGAGGAATGGGAGTCGACGATGCCTTGCGGGCTAAAGGTGCCAAAGCCGGTGATATCGTTCGACTAGGCTCCTTTACTTTTGAATTTGTTGAATAAACAAAAAACGTTGCCACACGGCAACGTTTTTTAGTACTCAGCATCTTCTTGGTCACGGTTGTAGTAAATAACTTCCAAACCATTGTCTTTTAAGGCAAACTTAGTGACGGCACCGTTGCGGGGACCAAGTTTTTTAGCCCCTAGTTCAGGTGCATAGCAATCAACTAAACCGCGGGTGGTGAAGGAGTGGTTCAAAATCAAAATGTTTTGTCCATCTTCGTGGTGTTGGCGTAAGTAATCAAATCCTTTTTCAATCCGATTCCAGTAAGTTTGGTCATCTTCGGCATCGCCAAAAGGATCAACCTCATGCAGGAAATCGCGGGTTTTAGCGAAGCCGTATTGATCGATAATGTCTTGGTGGGTGCGGGTGCCATGAGTAGCCCCGGCCATGAGCCATACTTGATTAGCGTCTTCGGTTTCGAAGTAACCAAAGCCTTGTTCACGCAGGAGCTCTAAGGCTTGTGGTTGTAAGTTGCGTGCAGAAGTTTCGTTTTGGGCTAAGATTAGTTGGGCGCTGTGCAAAGTCCGTGTGTTACCGGTGTAGTAACAAGCATCAAATTTAAAGTTTTTGAGTCTTTGGCCGGCAGCCGTAACGTCAGCAATCCCTTTTGCGGTGAGGGGCGAGTCGGCCCAACCTTGCAAACGATTATATTGATTTAAGAGGGTTTGTCCGTGACGGACGAAGTATAAATTAATAGTCATTGCTTTTTTCCGTTTCTGTATTTTTTCTTCTCAAAGCTTAACATGGAAAGGGAAAGTTTGTCCAAAAATATTTTTTAGCACTCGGAAGAGTTTTCTGCTAAAAATTTGGGCGAAATCCTTGACCTTAGTAGAAATGTCGTGTATATTAATAATTGTTCTTAGCACTTAATTACTTTGAGTGCTAAGAAGAAATGAGGTGATTGTAATGTTGACGGAAAGACAGCTTTTGATTTTAGAAGCAATTATCCGGGACTATACAAATATTGGACAGCCGATTGGCTCCAAGGTTTTGCAACAGCAATTACCAATACATGTGAGTTCAGCGACGATTAGAAATGAAATGTTAGCCTTAGAAAAGATGGGCTACCTGAAAAAGGAACACTCCTCTTCTGGGCGAATCCCCTCTTTGAAAGGTTACCGTTATTACATCGATAATCTAGTTGAGCCAATGAAGCTTGATAAAAAGGTAAGGACAGATATCCGCCAGGCTTTTGGCAATGAGCTTTTAAAGGTCGATGATTTGGTACAAACTTCAGCTAAACTCTTGTCTGATTTGACTAACTACACGGCTATCACGCTTAAACCAGAGACGGCGACTTTACGCTTAGAAGGTTTTCGCCTAGTACCTTTAGGACGTCAGCAGGTGATGGCCATCATGGTAACGAGCGATGGTTCTGTTCAAAGCCAAATCTTCACCATCCCAGCTCGGCTGAGCGGGGAAGAATTGGAACCTGTTATTCGAGCAATTAACGACCGTGTAATTGGTTTACCTTTGAGTCAAGTTCCGGCTCAACTTCAGGCATTGACGCCGTTTTTAACCAAATATCTTCAGGACCCAGGCAATTTCTTAGATGTTTTTGGTAACATTTTGAGTAAAGCGGTCGAAGATCAAGTCTTTGTCGATGGGAAGCTTAATTTGTTAGACTTCACTAAAAGCAATGACGTACAACAAATCAAAGCCCTGTACAGTTTATTAGAAGAGCGACCTTTGTTAGGTAAGTTAACCGCCACGGATGCTAATCAAGATGTGTCGGTACGCTTCGGGGATGACTTCGCTAAGAGTTTGTCTGATTATAGTATTGTATCAGCAACTTATGGAGATCCTCATGCGGGGCAAGGGATTATTGCAATTTTAGGTCCGACTAACATGCCTTACTCGAAGATGATTGGAATTTTGGGAGCCTTTCAGCAGGAATTAACTGCTAGGTTACTGAACTATTATAAGAATTTTGAAGAATAAGAAAAGGGGTGTTAAAGTGGCTGAAAACAAAGAAGATTTACAAGCAGATGTAAAACAAGAAGAAACACCAGCGCAAGATGAGCAAGCAACTGAGGTGGAAGCTCAGGAAAGTGAAGCAACTGAAACACAAACAGAAGCTGAAATTGACCCTAAAGAGCAAGAAATTGCAGATTTGAAGCAAGCCTTGGAAGAAATGACTGACAAGTACTACCGTGCGGAAGCCGAAATGGCCAACATGACCAAGCGGATGAAAAAAGAACAAGAACAAATCTTGAAGTACCAAGGTCAGGACTTAATCAAGGAAATCTTGCCATCACTTGACAATTTAAACCGTGCTCTAGAAATTGAAGTGGATGATGAAGCTTCCGTTCAGTTGAAAAAGGGCGTGGAAATGGTGGCTTCGGGCGTGGAAAATGCGCTTAAAAACCACCATGTTGAAAAGATTGCTTCCTTGGGTGAAAAGTTTGACCCAACCAAGCATCAAGCGGTTCAAAGTGTGCCAGTGGAAGACGGTCAAGAAGCCGACACGATTGTGCAGGTCTTCCAAGATGGTTACATGTTAAAAGACCGTGTGTTACGCCCAGCAATGGTTGTCGTGGCACAATAAGAAAAAATAAAAGAGGTAGAAAATAATGGCTAAAATTATTGGTATTGACTTAGGGACAACTAACTCAGCTGTAGCTGTTCTTGAAGGTAAAGAAGCAAAAATTATTACAAACCCAGAAGGTAACCGTACCACTCCATCTGTTGTTTCTTTTAAAGATGGTGAAACTCAAGTTGGGGAAGTAGCTAAGCGTCAAGCAATCACTAACCCAGATACAATCGCATCTATCAAGCGTCACATGGGGGAAGCAGGTTACAAGGTAGAAGTAGCAGGCAAGTCCTACACACCACAAGAAATTTCTGCGATGGTGCTTCAATACATCAAAGACTACGCAGAAAGTTACTTGGGTGAAGAAGTTACGCAAGCAGTTATTACTGTTCCTGCTTACTTCAATGACGCTCAACGTCAAGCAACTAAGGATGCAGGTAAGATTGCTGGTTTAACGGTTGAACGGATTGTTAACGAACCAACTGCTGCTGCTTTAGCTTACGGTTTGGATAAGATTGACCGTGACGAACGTATCTTAGTTTACGACCTTGGTGGTGGTACTTTTGATGTTTCCATCCTTGAATTAGGTGACGGGGTCTTTGAAGTATTATCCACAAACGGTGACACACACCTTGGTGGGGATGACTTCGATAACGCCATCATGAACTGGTTAGTGGAAGACTTTAAGTCTGCCAACGGAATTGATTTATCTCAAGATAAGATGGCCATGCAACGTTTGAAGGATGCTGCTGAAAAGGCAAAGAAGGATGTTTCTTCTGCTACGCAAGCACAAATCTCCCTCCCATTCATTACTGCCGGTGCTGCTGGCCCATTACACTTGGAAACAACTTTAACGCGTGCGAAGTTCAACCAATTAACTGCTGACTTAGTGGAACGTACAAAGATTCCTGTCCGCAACGCTTTGAAGGATGCAGGTTTAACTAACGCTGACATTGATGAAGTTATCTTAGTTGGTGGTTCTACACGGATTCCAGCTGTTCAAGAAGCTGTTGAAGCTGAAACTGGTCACAAGCCTAACCAATCAGTTAACCCTGACGAAGCCGTAGCTTTAGGTGCTGCTATCCAAGGTGGGGTTATTACTGGTGATGTGAAGGATGTTGTCTTACTTGATGTTACGCCATTATCCTTAGGGATTGAAACTATGGGTGGAGTCTTCACCAAGTTGATTGACCGTAACACAACAATTCCTGTTTCTAAGTCTCAAGTCTTCTCAACTGCTGCTGATAACCAACCAGCCGTAGATATCCACGTCTTACAAGGTGAACGTCCAATGGCTGCTGATAACAAGACTTTAGGTCGTTTCCAATTAACAGACATCCCAGCTGCTCCTCGTGGTGTACCTCAAATCGAAGTTAAGTTTGATATTGACCGTAACGGGATTGTAAATGTTTCTGCTAAGGACTTAGGGACTAACAAGGAACAAAAGATTACTATCAAGTCTTCATCCGGTTTATCTGACGAAGAAATCGAACGTATGGTTAACGAAGCTAAGGAAAACGAAGCGGCTGACAAGAAGCGTAAGGAAGAAGTTGATTTACGTAACGAAGTTGACCAATTGATTTTCCAAACAGACAAGACTTTAGAAGAATTAGACGGCAAGGTTTCTGAAGAAGAAATCAAGCAAGTTAAGGACGCTAAGGAAGCCTTACAAAAGGCCCAAGAAGCCAACGATATTGAAGAAATGAAGGCTAAGAAGGATGACTTGACCAAGGTTGTTCAAGACATGTCAGTTAAGTTATACCAACAAGCCCAAGAAGCACAACAAGCTCAAGGCGACCAAGCTGGTGACGCAAGTGCTAACCAAAGTGGTGATGACAACACTGTTGACGGTGACTTTAAGGAAGTTGACCCTGACAAGAAATAATCACTAAAAAAAGACCGTGGGATGCCTGATGGTGTTTGGCGGTCTTTTTTTCCAGGGTCATTGATGATATAGTTAAAGTATAACAATGGAAGGATGGATCGATTAATGGCAGAACAAAGAGATCCCTATGAAGTTCTGGGCGTTAGTAAGGATGCTTCGCAAGCAGACATCAAGCGAGCTTACCGACGCTTATCAAAGAAATACCACCCTGACTTGAACCAAGAACCAGGGGCAGAAGAAAAATTTAAAGAAGTAAACGATGCCTATGAAATTTTAGGTGATGAACAAAAGAAAGCTCAATATGACCAATATGGTTTTGCGGGAAGTCAAGGTGGCTTTGGCGGTGGTCAAGGTTATGGTGGCTTTAGTGGCTTCGGCGGTGGCCAAGACTTCGGAGGTTTTGAAGATATATTCTCTTCATTTTTCGGAGGTGGTGGCAGTTCTGCGCGTAGTGCGAATGCACCGCGGCAAGGACGTGATATGCAATATACCATGAACTTGAAGTTTGAAGAAGCAATTTTTGGGAAGAAATCTGAAATTCAATACAGCCGAGAACAAGAATGTCATACCTGTGGTGGGAATGGAGCTAAGCCGGGTACGAGTCCTCAAACTTGTCGGAAATGTGGGGGCCGTGGTTTTGTCCAAGTTGAACGGCAAACGCCACTGGGCCGTATGATGAGCCAACAAGAATGTGACGTCTGCCATGGTAGTGGTCAAGAAATTACCGACAAGTGCCCAACTTGTCATGGTAGTGGTCACGAAGTTAAGCAACACGCCATTGAAGTAACAGTGCCTGCTGGGGTGGAAGATGGTAACCAATTACGCCTCCAAGGTCAAGGTGGCGCAGGTGAAAATGGTGGACCTTACGGAGACTTATACATTGTCTTCCGCGTGGCACCAAGCGATAAATTTGAACGTGAAGGTTCAGAAATTTACTTTACTTTGCCACTTTCTTTTGCGCAAGTTGCTTTGGGTGACGAAGTGAAGGTGCCAACGGTGCACGGTGAAGTCAGCTTAAAGATTCCTGCTGGGACCCAAACTGGGACGGTCTTCCGTTTACGCGGTAAAGGAGCACCTTACCTACGGGGCTCTGGTACTGGAGATCAAAGAGTAACGGTCGTTGTACAAACGCCTAAGAATTTAAATAAAGCTCAACGTGATGCTTTGCAGGCCTTTGCGGATGCTTCTGGTGAAGACCCAAGTGGGGATGATTCCGTCCGTGAACGGGTGGAAAAATTCTTTAACAAGAAAAAGAAGAAACGCTAAATTTACTAATGGCAGTTTAAGTCGGTTTTAGGCCGGCTTTTTTTGATTGACCTTTTCAGTGAGACTACCATATAATTAATTAAGAGATTAGGAAAGAAAGCGAGAAATAATGGACTTACAAGAAATGCAAGCACGCCAAGCGAAAATTCGTAACTTTTCGATTGTGGCGCACATTGACCACGGTAAATCAACGATTGCCGATCGGATTTTAGAATTAACAGAGACAGTTTCCAAGCGGGAAATGCAAGCGCAACTCCTTGATTCCATGGATTTGGAACGGGAAAGAGGGATTACGATTAAGTTAAATGCCGTTGAGCTGCATTATACTGCTAAAGATGGAGAAACTTACATTTTCCACTTAATAGATACCCCCGGTCACGTCGACTTTTCCTACGAAGTGTCCCGTTCTTTAGCGGCTTGTGAAGGGGCTATCTTAGTTGTGGATGCTTCTCAAGGGGTCGAAGCCCAAACTTTAGCTAATGTTTACTTAGCTTTAGATGATGATTTGGAAATTGTGCCCGTTATCAATAAAATTGACTTACCTTCGGCACAACCGGAAGTAGTTCGCCAAGAAATTGAGGATGTGATAGGTTTAGATGCTTCTGAAGCTGTGTTAGCTTCGGCCAAGACCGGAATTGGGATTGAAGAAATGTTGGAGCAAATTGTACACAATATTCCTGCTCCTGATGGGGATTTGACGGCACCATTAAAAGCCCTAATTTTTGATTCTGTTTACGATGATTATCGTGGAGTAGTCTTGAGTATGCGAGTTGTTGAAGGGGTGGTTAAACCAGGTGATAAGATTCGTTTGATGAACTCTGGGGCCGAATACGAAGTGGTTGAAGTGGGGGTCAACTCACCTAAACCAATTAAGCGTGATTACTTAATGGCTGGTGACGTGGGTTACTTAACGGCCTCTATCAAAGACATCCAAGACACGCGGGTCGGGGATACCGTAACTCACGCTGACAATCCTGCTGAAAAACCTTTAGCTGGTTATCGAGAAATGCACCCCATGGTCTTTTCTGGACTTTACCCTACGGATAACGCTAAATATAACGATTTGCGGGAAGCTCTGGAAAAATTACAATTAAATGATGCAGCTTTAGAATTTGAACCTGAAACCTCCCAAGCCTTAGGGTTTGGTTTCCGTTGTGGTTTTCTAGGAATGTTGCACATGGATGTTGTGCAAGAACGGTTAGAACGAGAATTTAACATGGACTTGATTACGACGGCTCCGTCGGTTACCTATAATGTTGAACTGACTGATGGTCAGATGGTAGATGTATCTAACCCTTCTCAAATGCCAGAAGTTTCCACGATTAAAGAAATTAATGAGCCTTATGTCAAAGCGACGATTATGGTGCCAAATGACTATGTGGGAGCTGTCATGGATTTGTGCCAACGTAAGCGGGGAACGTTTATTACGATGGAATACCTCGATGATTACCGCGTGAATGTTATTTACGATATGCCATTGTCTGAAATTATTTTTGATTTCTTTGATAAATTAAAGTCTGGAACTAAAGGATATGCTTCTCTAGATTATGAATTGGATGGTACGCGTCCAAGTGACTTGGTTAAGATTGATATTCTCTTAAATGGGGATAAGGTCGATGCCTTGAGTTTTATTGCGCACCGCGACTTTGCTCAAGAACGAGCTCGAACCATTGTGGTACGTCTAAAGGATGTTATTCCACGGCAAAACTTTGAAATTCCTATTCAAGCTGCCATTGGGGCGAAGATTATTGCCCGAACTAATATTAAAGCTTACCGGAAGGACGTTACCGCGCGAATTCACACTGGTGACCCTGACCGGCGGGCTAAGCTTTTAGACAAGCAAAAGCGTGGTAAGAAACGGATGAAGTCAGTCGGAACCGTCGATGTGCCACAAGATGCCTTCATGGCTGTCCTAAAGACGGATGAAGACTACAATAAAAATAAATAGGCGTAATAGTGTGATAAAAAACTGCTAGGAAGATTATTTCTAGGTATCAGTGATAATTCTAGTGTAGTTTTAAGACGTATTGATTGTCGTCTTAGTCATGTGATGTGATGGTCAATAGTGTCAAAAGACGTAATTAAAATAAAAATACTGAAGAATCAAGTTTGAATGGCGATATGGTGAGAAACTTTCAAACTTGATTCTTCTTTTCTATAAAAATTATTATGTTAAAATAAAGATATTATTACATAAATAAAGGGGTTTATTATGAAAAAATTCAGTGTTTTATCCGTCAGTTTGTTGTCAGCACTGGTATTAGCGGCTTGTAGTCAAGCTGATAAAGCTTCAAACACTAGTTCTAAGACTCAAGTTAGTGTGATTCCTGAACAAGAAAGTAGCCATTCAAAAAACAAATCAACTGCCAATCAAGGGGATAAGCAGACAGTTTGGTCCAAGAATCAAGCCAGTCAATTAGCCACTTTGATGAAAAATTGGGGAACCACGATGCAGCAACAGTATGAAGAATACACCCCTGATAAGCCGGGAAATTTTTACGGTGCTGAAATTCCTAACTCGGTTTGGAATGGGAAAATGCCACTGGCGATTGATAGTGTGGATAACCAAGTTAAGGTCAAGTGGGCTCCCTCGGGTGAGGGTCCCAAGGATACTTACCTAATTGTGGCTTGCTATTCTGACTATGCAACGCAACGTTACGCGGAAAAGCATGTGTACCTGTTTACCATTTACAATGGTCAACCATACACTTTAGTTTCCATGCAAAATCAAGGTAACGAAAAAAATAGTTTTGTCTTTTCGCAAACACAAAACACCGACTTAAAAGGTGGTTTTGAACAAATTTTCCACGGTCAAGGTGTGCCAAGTGCTTATGCAGGTGGTAGTTCAAGTTCTAACTCAAGTAAGAGTCAAAGTTCTAGTAAGGACCAAGCAGGACTTCCTGTTTCTACAGAGCAAGCATTGCAAGCCTACTATACATTTTTAATGGAGTATAATAATCGTGATAGCCTATACGAAGCGCTTCAAAATCATGATATTTCATCTATTGGAGTAAGTAATAGAAGTGGAGAATCTGTTACTTTTGATCTTAGTCCGGTGGTTAAACGGACTTTCCCAACTAATACTTATGTAGTCTCAGCGACACCTACTGCAGCAGGAACTTTAACCTTCCAAAGAATTAGTGATGATGAGATTCGTGTTTATGATGTGCCATCACATTTCCAAGATCCTCGTTGGGACAATGATAGTGTCTGGGCGAATGAACAGGCTAACGAATATATGGATAATCCACATATTATTAAATTAAAACCAATTGATAGCGATATGCTGAATCTAATGAAGGCCAATCTGTCGGAAAATAGTGATTTAAAATGATTGGGTAAACTCTTGACAGGGAAGTTAAGTTTTGTTAAGATGAGAAAGTTGAGAAAAGCAGAAGTGATAACTTCTCGCCTAGGAAATGAGGTTTCCGGGCTGATGAATCGAATTTAATGCCGTTAAAGGCGTGGATACGGTGCTTTTCTTAAGTACCGTATTTTTTGTGGATTCTGTGTTTTCTCTGAAATTTTTTGGAGGTGAATTGCCATAGCTGTTGATAAGATGGTAAACGATGGTATTCGTGCCCGTGAAGTTCGTTTGATTGCTGATAATGGTGATCAACTTGGAGTTAAAACTAAACATGAAGCGTTAGCTTTAGCTGAACAAGCAAACTTAGATCTGGTTTTGGTTGCGCCAAAGGCTAAGCCACCGGTTGCCAAGATCATGGATTATGGGAAGTACCGTTTTGAGTTACAGAAGAAACAACGTGAAGCTCGTAAGAAGCAAAAAGTGGTTAACGTTAAGGAAATCCGCTTGAGCCCAACGATTGACACGAATGACTTCAACACAAAAATGAAAAACGCACAAAAATTCTTGGCTAAAGGTGATAAAGTTAAGGTTTCGATTCGTTTCCGAGGCCGGGCTATCACACACAAGGACATTGGGCGTGACGTTTTAAATCGATTTGCTGACGAAACTAAAGAAGTTGCGACAGTCGAATCAAAACCAAAAATGGATGGTCGGAGCATGTTCTTAATGCTTGCACCAAAAGCTGACAAGTAATAATTGTTGGTTAATATTTCTAGGAGGATTGTATCATGCCAAAACAAAAAACACACCGCGCATCAGCAAAACGCTTCAAGCGTACAGGAAATGGTGGTTTAAAGCGTTCAAACGCCTACACATCACACCGTTTCCACGGTAAGACAAAGAAGCAACGTCGTCACTTGCGCAAGGCATCAATGGTATCTGCTTCAGACATGAAGCGTATCAAACAAATGCTTTCACAAATGAAATAATTAGTATTTCGTTTACGACTAAAGCTTAAATCTTGGGGCAAGATGCCCATATGAATCAAATCCCAGAATGGGAGACAGTATTGCTGTCGATAATAAGGAGGAATTCACATGCCACGTGTTAAAGGTGGAACTGTGACGCGTCGTCGTCGCAAACGCATTTTAAAATTAGCTAAGGGTTACCGCGGTGCAAAGCACATTCAATTCAAAGTTGCTAAGCAACAAGTAATGAAGTCATACCAATACGCTTTCCGTGACCGTCGTAAGACTAAGTCAAACTTCCGTAAGTTATGGATTGCTCGTATCAACGCTGCCGCTCGGATGAACGGTATCAGCTACAGCAAGTTAATGCACGGTTTAAAGTTGGCTGAAATCGATGTTAACCGTAAGATGTTAGCTGATTTAGCCGTTAACGATGCAGCTGCATTTACAGCACTCGTTGAAGAAGCTAAGAAGGCTTTAGCTTAATAATTTTGTAAAGGCTGGGACGAAGGAGTTTGTCTCGGCCTTTATTCTTTATCGTCAAAATTTTGCAAGTTATATGGAGTCTGGTTTATAATAAAAAGTGAGACTGATAGAAGGAGGAGCCCAGTTTAACAGGGCAAAGAAGATGTTTAAGAGATTAGCACCTACCTGGCAAATTGAATCAATTTATAATTTAACTGCTGCCGATTTACACAAGAATAATATTAAGGTTGTTTTGACAGATTTAGATAACACCTTGATTGCCTGGAATAATCCTGATGGGACACCAGAGCTAAGAGCTTGGTTAAGGTTAATGGAAGAAGAAAAAATTACCGTAGTAGTAGTTTCTAATAACAACCATCAACGGGTGAAGCGTGCCGTGGGTCCTTTAAACTTACCTTTTGTTTCCCGGGCTTTAAAACCTTTGACGCGAGGGATTAGACAAGCACAGAAACGTTATCAAGTGGCCAATGACGAGGTTATTTTGGTGGGGGACCAATTGTTAACGGATGTTTGGGCGGCTAATAACGCTCAGATTCGCTCGGTCTTAGTCAAGCCAATTGTCGAATCCGATGCGTGGAACACGAAAATCAACCGGGGAATTGAAAACCTGGTGAAGGGTAGTCTTTACAAACAAAAACTTTTAAGTAAGAATTGGAGGAATTCACTGGATGACAGAGCTTAGAGAAGAATTATACTGTATTGGTTGCGGGGCTAAGATTCAAACTGAAAACAAAGATGAATTAGGTTATACCCCCCAATCTGCCTTAGAAAAAGGAATTGAAAATCAAGAAGTTTATTGCCAACGTTGTTTTAGATTACGTCACTATAACGAAGTAGCTGATGTGTCTTTAAGTGATGATGATTTTTTAGCTTTACTAAACGAAATTGGTTCTGCCGATGCCTTGATTGTTAATGTGATTGATATTTTTGACTTCTCTGGTTCTATTATCCCGGGCCTCCACCGTTTTGTCGGTAAAAATCCAATTTTAATGGTGGGAAATAAAGAAGATCTGTTACCTAAATCCTTAAAACGCAGTCGTTTACGGGATTGGGTTCGACAATCCGCCAATGCCCAAGGTTTACGGCCGATTGATGTGGTTTTAACGTCTGCTAAGAAGAACCATGAAGTAGACAATCTATTAGAATTAATCAATAAGTACCGTGAAGGTCGCGATGTTTATGTAGTGGGGGTTACTAATGTTGGAAAGTCGACGTTGATTAACCAAATCATCAAGCATACCACGGGAATGCAAGATATTATCACAACGTCACGTTTCCCTGGGACGACTTTGGATCGCATTGAAATTCCTTTGGATGATGGCCACATGTTAGTTGACACACCGGGGATTATTCACCAAGAACAAATGGCTCACTACTTGGATCCTAAGTCCTTACGCTTAGCTTCCCCACAAAAGGAAATTAAGCCGAAGGTTTACCAATTAAATCCAGGGCAAACCCTTTTCTTTGGGGCTTTAGCGCGCTTTGATTTTATTGCTGGTCCTAAACAGGGAGTCGTGGTCTATATGGAAAATAACTTGATGGTTCACCGGACTAAGACTGAAAAAGCGGATGCTTTTTATGATAAGCATGCCGGCAAGCTCTTGACTCCTCCGGGTGAAAAACAAATGGCGGATTTTCCTAAATTGGCACGTTTTGAATTTAAAGTTGAAGAAAAGAGCGATTTAGTCTTTGCGGGCCTTGGCTGGGTAACTGTTAAAGCTGGTAGTATCGTCGCTGGGTATGCTCCAGAAGGGGTAGCTGTCTTACTTAGAAAAGCAATGATTTAAGGAGAATTTTGTGGTTAAATTAACAGGTAAACAAAAGAGATTTTTGCGCTCCCAAGCGCACAATATGCGTCCTTTATTCCAAGTCGGGAAGGATGGCTTGAGTCAAGCATGGTTAGATCAAATTAACGAAGCGATTGAAAAACGCGAATTGTTCAAGATTAACCTTTTACAAAACACCATGGTTGATGAAGATGAAGTAATTGAATTTATTGAAAATAATAGCCGCGTAACGGTGGTCCAAAAGATTGGTCACGTTTTGGTGCTTTACAAGCAAGCTGATAATAAGGACAACCGTGACATTTCTTGGAAAGTTAGAGATTTAGCGAAATAAGGTGACAAAATGGCATTAAAAACTGTAAAAATTCCAGAAGTACAGATCCAAGTTGATTTAGTACATGACCAACCTAGACGTAAAGTCGGGCTTATGGGGGGGACGTTTAATCCGCCGCATCTAGGTCATTTGCTGGTAGCCGAACAGGTTTTAAGCCAATTAGGGTTAGATGAAGTTATCTTTATTCCTGATAATAAACCGCCTCATATCGATGAAAAAAAGACAATTAGTGCGCAAACACGCTTGGAAATGACGAAACTCAGTATCCAAGGGAACCCGCATTTTTCAGTTAGTGATATCGAATTAAAACGAGGCGGAGTAAGTTATACTTATGACACCGTCCAACAATTACGGCGTGAACATCCTGAAAATGAATACTACTTCATTATCGGGGGCGATATGGTCGAGTACTTATCAACTTGGTATAAAATTGATGAATTAGTTAAGATTGTTAATTTTGTAGGAGTTAAGCGACCAGGCTATCAGCTCACGAGTCCTTATCCCGTTTTATGGGTTGATGTGCCAGGTTTTGAAGTATCTTCGTCTTTGATTCGTCAAAAAGTGGCGAGTGGATGTTCCATTCGTTATCTAGTGAGAGACGAAGTGGCGGATTTTATTAAGGAAGAAGGATTATATCAAGATGGAAGTAGCTTACAATAAACATTATTACGCAGGTAGTCGCCAAGAATTGGTGGCCAAAATTGCCGCGGAACTTAGTGATTTTCGTTTTCGCCATGTCCTCGGTGTGGAAAAAGCTGCTCTTGAATTAGCTCAAAATAACGGTGTTGATTTAGAGTTGGCTTCAGTGGCGGCCTTAGTGCATGATTACGCGAAAGAAAAAAGTGACCAGGAATTTTTGGCTATGATTGATGCTTGTCAGCTTGATCCGGACCTTAAAAATTGGTCTAACTTTATCTGGCATGGAGTTGTGGGAGCCGAAATTATTCGGCAAGAATTGGGAATTGAAGATGAAGCTATCTTGAATGCAGTGCGCCGGCATACAGTGGGGGCCGTTAACATGACAAGGCTCGATCAAATTGTATATGTTGCAGACTACATTGAAGAAAATCGTGATTTTCCGGGTGTAAAAACCGCGCGAGCGATTGCCAAAAACGATTTAAAAGAAGCGGTGGCTTTTGAAACTTCCCACACCTTAGCGCACTTAATCGCAAACGAAAAAACAATATATCCGGCTGCAATTTCAACCTATAATGCTTGGGTTTGTGGCCGTTAGGAGGAAAAAATTTGGATAGTAAAGAATTATTACAAACTGTCGTAACTGCTGCTGATAGCAAGCGGGCTGAAGAAATCGTGGCTTTAGATGTACAAGGGGTCAGTTTATTGGCTGATTACTTTGTGATTATGCAAGCCACTTCTGATCGTCAAGTAAAGGCCATTGCCGAAGAAATTCAAGAACAAGTAGAAGAAAAGGGTGGTACCATTCGTGAAGTTGAGGGTAAAAGTACTGCCAATTGGATTTTGATTGATATGGGTGATGTTGTTGCTCACGTCTTCAAGGAAGAAACACGCCAATTCTACAACTTAGAAAAACTTTGGGCAGATGCACCGCTTGTCGATGTAGCTGGCTGGATTAAGGAATAATTGGGATGATTTATACAACTTTTTCCCAGTTGTATGATGAATTAATGGAGCCAACCATGTATGAGCAATGGTTGGCTTTTGTGCAAAAAGAGCTCGACAAGAATAAAGGCCCCCTGCTTGATTTGGCGTGTGGTGCAGGGCGCTTAGCGGTGATGTTGGCTCAGGCGGGTTTTGATGTTTCTGGTTTAGATTTTTCTACTGAAATGTTGGCGCTAGCTGACATGCATGCCCACGAAGCAGGAGTTGAAATTCCTTTAATTGAAGGTAACATGTTGGATTTAAGTGCATTAGATCAATATGACCAAGTCACATGCTTTGCGGATTCATTTTGTTATTTAAAAGATGAAGCGCAAGTGGGCCAAGCTTTTAAGGAAGTCTACCAGCACTTAAATGAGGGCGGAAAATTCATCTTTGATGTCATTACTCCTTATCAAACCGATGTAGTTTATCCAGGTTACATGTACAATTATAATGATGAGAGTCGGGCCTTTTTATGGGCATCATATGCCGATAAAGCGCCACACAGCGTGGTCCATGACCTAACTTTCTTTAATTGGAATGAAAACCTGGGAGGGTACGACCGACTAGCTGAAGACCACCACGAGCGGACTTATGATTTGGAAGTTTATCAAAAACTTTTATCTCAGGCTGGTTTCCAGAAAGTAACGGTGACGGCTGACTTTGGCCAAGCTGAAATTAATGCCGAAACAACGCGGTGGTTTTTCGCATGTCAAAAGTAAAACCAGAAATCGTCGGTATTATTGCCGAATATAATCCATTTCACAATGGTCATCTTTACCAGCTACAACAAGTCAAGGAACGCTTCCCGGGGGCTAAAATTGTGGTGGCCATGAGTGGCAACTTCTTGCAAAGAGGGGAACCAGCCACTTTTGATAAGTGGACTCGGGCTACGCAAGCTCTGGCTAATGGTGCGGATGTGGTCCTTGAATTGCCCGTGGCGGATGCTTTGCAGCCGGCGGACCGCTTTGCCTTTGGGGGCGTACGGGCGTTAGCTGCTTTTGGGGCTGAAGTGCTCGCTTTCGGGGCTGAGCATGCCACTTATGACTTTATGGCTTATGCCCGACTTACGCAAAATTTAACTGGAAATTTCAAAAAATATGACCAAGCTTATGCAGCTTCCTGGCAAGAAGCGATTGCCCAAAAAATAGGGCATGAAGTCTCATCCCCCAATGATTTATTGGGTTTAGCTTATGCCAAGGCCAATTTAGCTTTAGGTGAGCCTTTAAGTTTGTACCCGATTCGAAGAATAAAGGCAGCTTATCACGAAGAAGATTTGTACAAGGACCAAGTTATTGCTAGTGCGACGGCTATCCGCCAAGCTTATCTGGCTGGGAAACTTACGGATTTGCAAGCATATGTACCCAAGTCTACCTTTGTGGATTTAGAGTCTCAAAAAATGTTATCATGGGCGGACTTTTGGCCATTATTACGCTATCGTTTAACTATGGCGAGGATTGAGGATTTAGGGCAAATTTATGGTATGGCAGAAGGTATTGAGTACCGTTTGGTTCAACAATTAGAACAGCTAGGTCCGCAGGCGACGTTTGAAGAGTGGCTCAAGGCGGTTAAGAATAAACGTTTCACTTATACGCGCTTGAGTCGCTTAGCAACGGCTGTATTACTTGATTTACGGACTGAAGAAGTTCAAGTCTACCAAAAGGCACCTTTCTTACGTTTACTTGGCTTTAGCCAGGCGGGGCAAACCTTACTTAATAAAGTTAAGAAAAACACCCCTTATCCTTTGGTAACACGGGTGACTCAAAAAGATAAGCAAACATTTCTTGCTACCGATTATAAAGTAGGACGGATTTATCAGCTTTTAAATGGGCGACAACAGGATATAAAACGCCAAGTGATAAGGTTTTAAGCTGTCAAGGAAAAAACATTGACAAAGGCTAATATTGTAAGTATAATAAAATTTGTTGCATTAGGAGGATAAAAGCATGAAATGGTCTTTAAATGAACTGCGTCAGGCAGGTTCACAACCGATTGCTTTTGAAGAGCAGTTAGATGTAACTTCATTATTAAAGTCACGTTTACCAGAATTGATAGACATGACAAAAGCAAAGGTTTCCGGACTCTTTTCCGTAGATTCCTTAGGGGTTCTCGGCTATGCTAAAGTTGAGGTTTCCTTGACTTTACCATCGACTCGGTCCTTGGAACCAGCGCAATTAACCTTATCTTTTGATTTGACAGAACACTATGTCAGTCATCACGAGCATGATTTATCACGATTTGATGACGATGATGTGGTAATTGTCTTAGATGAAGATATTTTAGACTTAAATGAAGTCGTGGTTGATAATATTTTGTTGCATATTCCAATGCAGATTCTAACGGAAGCAGAGCGTACTGCGGACCAAACTTTCTTAGAAGGTGATGATTGGCAAGTGGTAAGTGAAGCCCGTTTAGAAGAAATCAAGAAAGAGGAAAAGCCTGTGGTTGATCCACGCTTAGCAAAGTTAGGCGATTTTTTCAAAGAAGATTAGAATAACTCTTGCAAAGTTACTTAGAAACAAGTAAAATTTTCTTGATTGTATTTTTAATTAATTTAAGGAGGTGCCAAGAATGGCTGTACCAGCACGTAGAACATCAAAGACTCGCAAGCGTCTTCGTCGTACACACTACAAGATCACTGCCCCAGGCATGAGTGCATGCCCTAACTGTGGTGAATTCCGTAAGTCACACCACGTATGCTCAAGCTGTGGTTTTTACGGTGACAAAGAAGTTGTAAAGGTTAAGTAATTAACTTTTTAAAAGCTAAGATAGGGACCATGGCCCTTTGTTAGCTTTTCTAATCCCCTCAAGGAGACTTGGAGGGGATTTTCTTTTATCGTAAAAAATGAAATACATATTTTTCCTTGAGGTATGTTAAAATGATAGGAGTAAACTAAAAATAGACGGGGGATTTTATGAAGGTCAATAATGTTGATTTAACAATTAGTGCGGTCCGGCCGGAACAATATCCTGAGCAAGGCTACCCTGAAATAGCTTTGTCAGGGCGTTCAAATGTCGGTAAATCCTCATTGATTAATACTCTAATTAATCGCCGCAATTATGCGCGAACTTCCAGTCAACCGGGAAAAACCCAGACTTTAAACTTCTATAATTTAGAGGACGAATTATACTTTGTGGACGTACCAGGTTATGGTTATGCCAAGGTTTCTCAAAAAGAAAGAGAAAAGTGGGCTCGGATGTTGGAAACCTACTTTGAACAAAGAGCTGCCTTGCGTGGGGTGGTTTCTCTCGTTGATGCACGTCATGAGCCGACGGTGCTTGATCAGCAAATGATAGAATTTTTACACTACTATAACTTACCAATTTTGGTGGTTGGAACTAAGGTAGACAAAATCGCGAAGAATAAGCGCAATCGGGCTGAAAGTATCATTCGCAAAACCTTGAATTTAAACAAAGAAGACAAAGTAATTTTGTTCTCAGCAGTGGATAAAACTGGTAGGGAAGAAATTTGGAACTGGATTGACCAGGTAAAGACATTTCCTGAAAGGAAGTAAATAGGATGGATTTTAACGAATATCAAGAAAAAGCGAACCGAACTTTATATGGGACAGAGCAAGTTTTGACAAATTGTGCTTTAGGTTTATCGGGTGAAACCGGTCAATTAGTATATTTAATTAAAGATTACACCTTTAAGGGAAAAAAATTTGATCGGGAACAAATAATCCACGAAATGGGTGATGTGTTATGGTACCTTTCACAAATTGCAGAGTGGGCGGATATTGATTTTAACGAAGTGGCTGAAAAGAATATCGAAACTTTAAATAGACGTTATCCCGATGGCTTTTCTATGGATAAATAAAAAGATTGCCAGTAGACAATCTTGTGAAATTATTTAGAAGAATCTGTTTTGGATTCTTCTTTTTTTACATCATTTTCTTTTTCCTTTTTCTTAGGGGGGTCGACTGGGTCGATAGCAAATTTGGTGAATAGTTCATCGAGATCGGATTGACGGTTAATTTTTAAACTCATAATAATGCCTCCATAGTAAATCTTACCTCGATTATAATAATTGCTTCTTTAATAGTCAAATATCCATTCTTATGAATAATACATGCAAAGTTATTGTTTTATAAATGAATATATACAATTAATATTAATTTTATCCAATTTTATTGCATAAATAATCATTGAATGTTATGATTATGCACATAAGTTGAATGATGAATAAATCATAGTTTTATCGGAGGAGAGAGAATATGAAAAAAATTAAGAAAGTTGTGGTGCTGCTAGCCTTGTTCTTAGGTTTTATTACTTGCATTACACCAGCGCTGGCAGCAGGGGCAAGTTCATCAAGTAATAGTACTAGCAGTAGTGCAGTTAGTGGTGATGAACTCGCCAAGATTAAAGCTAACGGAAAATTAGTCGTGGGATTGTCTGCTGATTACCCCCCATTGGAATTTACAAAGAAGATTAATGGCAAGACCGAATATGTTGGGGTCGATATTGAGATTGCTAAGCAAATTGCGAAGGACTTAGGTGTTAAGCTAGAAATCAAGAATCTAAGTTTCGATTCCTTATTGGTAGCGATGGAAACTGGCAAAATTGACGTGATTATTTCCGGGATGAATCCAACGGCTGAAAGAAAGCAAAGTGTTGACTTTTCAGACACCTACTATTCTGGAGGAAAATCCTTCTTAATCATGAAGGGAGACAAAAACAAGTACAAGGATAAGGATAGTTTTGCTGGTAAAAAAGTAGGGGCACAAAACGGAACTACTGAATATAAGTTGATTAAAAGTGATGTTAAGGGTGCAACTCCAGAAGGTTTAAGCAAGTTAAGTAACTTAGTTTTAGACTTACAATCACGCAAGATTGACGGGGTTTTGATGGATTCCTTAATTGCTAAAGCTTACGCTGCTAATAACAAGCAATTTTTGGCTATTGATTCTGGGATTGAGGTATCTGAAGATCAGTCCGGGGTGGCTGTAGCGCTACCTAAAAATCAGCCAGCTTTAAAGGCAGCGATTAACAAAACTTTAGGTCAAATTAAAAAAGATAATTTAATCGATAAGAAGTACGTCCCACAAGCTGCGAAGTATATGGAAACTGTTAAGCAATCAAATGGTATGTTAAATTACTGGAACTACTTCGCTAAAGGGGTGGGTTACACCATCTTAATTACTGTAATTTCTGTGACTGCTGGTTTTGTCTTAGGGACATTATTAGCTTTGATGCGGTTAGCTAAGAGTAAGTTCTTGCACGCTATTGCGGTATGTTATATTGAATTTATTCGTGGGACACCGCTAATGGTGCAAATTATGTTCGTTTACTTCGGGATTGGGGCTTTAATCGGCTCCTTACCAGCTTTATTAGCGGGGATTATTGCGATTTCTTTAAACTCAGGAGCTTACGTGGCTGAAGTTATTCGGTCCGGGATTGAATCAATTCCTGCTGGTCAAACTGAAGCAGCGCGTTCCTTAGGGTTGAGCCAAGGAAAGACTTACCGTTATGTTATTATTCCGCAAGCTTTGAAGAACATTTGGCCAGCTTTAGGGAATGAATTTATCACACTTTTGAAGGATAGCTCCATGGTTTCGATTATTGGGGTTACTGAATTAATGTACCAAACTCAATTAGTCCAAACGACAACGTACAAAGGGGTTTTACCATTATTTATTACAATGTTACTTTACTTTGTGATGACGTTTACTGTTTCTAAGTTTTTGGGTTACTTTGAAGGGAAGATGAAGCACAATGGATAAAATGATTGAAATTCAAAATCTAAAAAAAATTTATGATCAAAATGAAGTTTTAAAAGATATTAATGCCACTGTGGAAAAAGGCCAGGTAATATGTGTCATTGGTCCTTCTGGTTCTGGAAAATCAACCTTTATTCGGTGTTTGAATCTCTTAGAAAAGCCAAGTGCCGGTAAGGTAGTCTTTGACGGGGTCAATTTAGCGCACATTGACGATAAGCAGTTAAATGCTTTACGGGAAAAGATGGGAATGGTTTTTCAAGGATTTAATCTCTTTCCTAATATGAATGTCTTAGAAAACATTAAGTTAGCACCGATGAAGGTTAAAGGTGTAGCGGAAGCCGAAGCGGAAAAGACGGCGTTGGAATTGTTAGCCAAGGTTGGTTTAGCTGACAAGGCTCAACAATTTCCAACTAGCTTATCCGGAGGGCAACAACAGCGGGTGGCTATTGCGCGGGCTTTGGCCATGGATCCTGAAGTAATGTTGTTTGATGAACCAACATCAGCTTTGGACCCAGAAATGGTCGGTGAAGTTTTGAAGATTATGCAAGACTTGGCCCAAGACGGGATGACCATGGTGGTGGTAACTCACGAAATGGGTTTTGCTAAGGAAGTAGCTGATGAAATTTGGTTTATGGCGGATGGATATCTCCAAGAAAAAGGGACACCACAAGAAGTATTTGAAAATCCACAAAGTGACCGGGCTAAAGACTTCTTAGCTAAAGTATTATAAGGTAGTATTTTATCTAATTTGGGTAACTTTTAATAAAAAAAGCCTTAAGAAATTAATGTTTTTGAGACATAATTTCTTAGGGCTTTTGTTATTGTGATTTTTTCTAATTAATTTTCGAAGAGGGCAGCTAACTTTGCGGCCATTTCAGGATCTAGTTGGTCACCTAGGCCACCGCTACTTTCATTTTTTTCTTCAGCTTCGACACTAGCGTTGACTTGGGCTTGTTGTAAAACTTCATCAATTACAGCTTCTTCAGCTTTTTCAATGGGATTACATTCGAGGGTGCCACCGGCAGAGTCTTCGTGTCCACCACCACGGAAGTATTTTTCTGAAAACCGAGCTACATCTAAGCGACCATTGCTACGCAGAGAAACGCTGTGTTGGTCAATAACTAAAGCCGCATCCACGTCGTTTTTCAAAAGTAATTCATGGGCGATTTCTGACTTGTAGTCGCTGGCATAAACAACGCCGAAACTGTAGCCGTCAAGCTCAAAAGTCTTGATGGTTCGTAAGTGACGTTTAAGATAATTTGCCCGCCGACTGTTGAGTGTATCAATTAAGAGGTCGTTTTGATCGCGGTAGTCTTCCCAACCTGCTTGGAAAACATTATGTATGAATTCCTCTGACTTACTTAAAGGATAGAACCAAAAGAGTTGGTTTAGTTCATCAGCATCTTTTTTTTCTTCTTCAGGTAACAAGGGATCGTTTTGCCAATCCCAAGTATCGTAAGCCCGAATTAACTCCACCAAGTAGGCCAGTTCTGTTTGGCGTGAGGCGGAGAGTTTGTTGTAGTGAGGTTGCTCAGTCAACCAATCCCAAACAAGGCTAGTTGCACTAGGATTGACGGATTCATCACGAGGGCCAGGACAGTTAGCCCGATATTTTTGTCTGAGGTCGGCTTCACTTTCGTGGTGGTCAAAAATCAACCAATGATTAGCAAATTTTTGTTCCAATAATTGGAAGGAGTAGTCGCTGTCCGGGGTCATATCCATAATGTAAACGTCTGTAAAGCGACTAGCTTCTGGTTGTCGGAACCAATAAGCTAGTTCACGGTCTAAATTACCAGCCGAGCAGGTAGTTAAATCAAACTCGACAGTTGGGAAAATTTCGTTTTTTAAAGTATAAAAGAGACTCGGTGCGCCAAAGCCATCTAAGTCATTGTGCGAAAAGAGTTTGATATATTGTGTCTTTTTCACGGGAGTTCCTCGTTTCAATCTAATTAATTTTACTGTACCACACAATAAGCTTCTAGACTAGCCTTGCTTCGTGATAAAATAAGAAATTGAGGTGATAATTTTGCAATGGGAAACCTACTTACGTAAAATGGAAGCTTATCAAGCTCGTTATCAAAATCAAACATTAATTGTCAAAAAAATTCAAGCGGTGTGTGAGACGGTGTGCGCCTATCAAGCCCAGCGTTTACCTCAAAAGCCGTTGCCTAAGTTAACTTTGAGTCAAGGAATGATTTATCGCTTATTAGATCAATATGCTGATATTATGACTTTAGCTAGTGATTTACTGAACCTGCGTCAGGTGTTGATTGAAAATTTTGGTATTTGGCATGTCTGTAATCAAGTCTGGGTGGCAGATGTAAAAAACTATCTAGGTCCAAAAGTTGGCTTAGAGTTAATGGCTGGTAATGGCAGTTTAGGTGGAAGTTTGGGACACACCCGCTTGACAGACAATCTCAAGTGGCGGGGGCAAGATGTAACGCACCCGCATCCTTGGTATCCCTTAGAAAAATTGGATGCTTTGGAGGCGGTGCAGAAGTATGCATCGGAAAGTCAGGTTATTTGGATGGCATGGGCCCCCGATCAAGGCCAAAAAGATTGGGAGATTTTACAGTGGCTACAACAAGTTGGGTGGTCTGGCGAATTTTATGTAATTGGTGAAAAAAATGGGGCGACGAATTCGTCCCGCTTTTGGCAAGAAGCGCAACTGGAGTTACTTCCAGCTTTGAATCTTCATCATCAACCTTTTGATTTTATTAAGGATTATGTTTACCGAGTTAATATAGAAAGGAAATGCTTGTGAAAGAAATGGTACAACGGCGTAAGTTTTGGTTACGCTTGATAATCACTTTAGATGCGCTTTTGGCGCTTGTAATCATAGCTTTTTTAATTCGAGATTACTATCCTCAAATTAAATTACTTTTAGATCCAGCAAGGGAAACGCGAATGTTAAAACATATGTTCCGTAATCACGGTCCTAAAGATATGTTTTTATTGTTACTTTTGACCGCAACGACTTCAGCAATTCCAGCCCTATCCAGTTCGGTGGTTTGTATCTTTAATGGGATTCTTTTTGGTCCTTGGATAGGTTTACTCTTAAATGTTGGAGGGAATACTCTAGGAAATATAGTAGTTACGTTTGTTTTGCAAAAGGTAGGCTTACGTCACGAAAGCAAGAAATTGGGACATGTGATTGAGGGTATTAGTAAATTTAAAAATAAGATGGTCGGGATGATTATTGGATATATGGTACCGGTAATTCCGTCTTTCTTGGTTAACTTTACGGCGCTTAAACTTAAGATGAAACCACAAATTCAACTAATATGTATTGTGATTGGGATTTTTCCTTCATCTTTTCTTTACGCATTTGGTGGGGATGCTATCTTTAATGATAGTGACAAAAAGATTATCTTGGCACTAGTTTGTTTACTCGCCTTGGTTGGTTTATATTATGTCATCCGCAAAAAGTACCAGCAAAAAATAGCTTAATATAGTAGAAAAGAGTTTTAGTAATGACTAAGGCTCTTTTGTGATTGTTAAGATAAAAGCTGTCCAAAGGTCATTACGAAGTGACAATTAAGTTACAAAGGTGGGGAGAAAAAGATAAAAACATAGCAAAAAGACCAGTGGAAAAAAATTTTTAAGGAGGAAAAGTCTTTTTTTCTGGAAAAATCCGTTTTTTTAGTGAACATTTGTTCTTGTTTATATAGGTTACCGTCAAAGTACTGAAAGCCCATCTAATTAGCTTTTGCTTGTGGTAAGTAAAAAAATAAAGGTATTTTGTTTTTTACAGATTGTTACAAGCTAAGGGAGTTTGTTACAAAAAGGTGGTTTCTGGTAATTTAAATAGTGTTTTTCTGTCATGTAAACCACCTATACTAGATTTTGTTAGCGCGACAGCAAGTCGTGTAGAAATCAAATTAAGTAGAAAAAAGTATTTAGAACAAATATATTAGGAGATTACACATGAATTTAAGTAAAGTATTATTATCAACAACTGCTGCAGCTGGTTTCTTATTTGCAACACAAGCTGCTGCTAACGCTGACCAAGTAACAGTCCAAGCTGGTGACACGGTTTCTAAGATTGCTAACGAATATAATACAACAGTTGAAGCCATTGAAGCAGCTAACAATATGGCTGACGTAAACTTGATTTACGTTGGGGAAGTTTTAGAGGTTACCCCAGGTCAACAAACAGCTGATGCACAAACTACTACTGACACAGCTGTTGATACTCAAGCTTCTGCGCCAGCTCAGACTTACACATATAGCCAACCACAAAGCTCTTACCAAACTTCAAACTACTACTCAGCTAATTACTCATACAACCAACCACAAAGTTCATACAGCCAATCAGCTAATACAGCTAGCTCATACACAAGTAACGTAGCTTCGTCATCAGATGAAGCAGCTAAGGCTTGGATTGCCAACCGTGAATCAGGTAATAACTACAATGCCCGTAACGGTCAATATATCGGTAAGTACCAATTAACAGCTTCTTACTTAAACGGTGACTACTCAGCTGCTAATCAAGAACGTGTGGCTGATCAATATGTAGCTTCTCGTTACGGTTCCTGGACAGCTGCTAAGGCTCACTGGGATGCTAATGGCTGGTACTAAGATTTAGTATGTAAAAAAACAGCGAATTATCAAAAATGTTCCTATTTATGTAGGGACATTTTTTTTGCTATCCGTTATAATGATAATTACTGATAATTAATGTGAGGTGATATATGTGCGCCTGTCAAAAACTTTAATCATTATGTTGTTATTTGTGATTGGTCTTCTGATGGTGTGGAATGGTTTTACAATTAAAGCGAGAGATTCTTGGGCGACAAAGTTAATCTTATTTGTACTAGGATTTGGAAGTATGTTGATTAGTGGGGGGATCTTATATTATGCTTACTTTCTATAGGTAAAGATTGTAGCGTTTCGCTGGAAGTTCTTTGTACTAAGCAATCAAAGAAATATTTAAAAGAAATTGAAAAAAATCCTTGCAATTCCTTTTTAGATGTAATACTATAAAAAGGTACTTGTGTAAGGGCAAGTACAAGGATTTAGTTGTTTAATTTTAAATAAGCTAAGATGTAGAAGGTTGCGACACACCCGGCCGCTTTGCCACGAGTGCGACGGTAATTTCTACGGAGCTAGTCTTATTTTTAAAATAGACGAAGGAGGGAATACAATTGGCAAAACAAAAAATTCGTATTCGTTTAAAGGCTTACGAACACCGCATTTTAGATCAATCCGCTGACAAAATTGTTGAAACAGCAAAGAGAACAGGTGCCCAAATTTCAGGTCCTATTCCATTGCCAACGGAACGCACATTATACACGGTTATCCGTTCACCACACAAATACAAGGATTCTCGTGAACAATTCGAAATGCGCACACACAAGCGTTTAATCGACATCGTTAACCCAACACCAAAGACAGTTGACTCACTTATGAAGTTAGACTTACCATCTGGTGTTGATATTGAAATCAAGTTATAATTCATAATTAAAACTTACTAAATTAAAAAATAAATTCATTATTATTGGAGGTGTACTCATGACCACTAAAGGAATCTTAGGTAAAAAAGTAGGTATGACACAAGTCTTTACTGAAAATGGTGAATTAGTTCCTGTAACAGTTGTTGAAGTTGGTACTAACGTTGTTTTACAAGTTAAGACCATGGAAAATGACGGTTACGAAGCTATTCAATTAGGTTTCGATGACTTGCGTGAAGTTTTAACAAACAAACCTGCTAAAGGTCATGCAGCAAAAGCAAATACTACTCCTAAGCGCTTCGTTCGTGAAATCCGCGATGTTGAGCTTGGAGAATACAACGTCGGTGACGAAGTTAAGGCAGACTTATTCGAAGCAGGCGAAATCGTGGACGTAACTGGTACATCCAAGGGTCATGGTTTCCAAGGTTCAATTAAGCGTAACGGCCAACACCGCGGTCCTATGGCTCACGGTTCTCGTTACCACCGTCGTCCTGGTTCAATGGGTGTTATTATTAACCGTGTTATGAAGGGTAAATTATTACCTGGTCGCATGGGTAACAACCGTGTTACTATCCAAAACTTGGAAGTCGTTAAATCAGATGTTGAAAATGGCGTATTAATGATTAAGGGTAATGTACCTGGTGCAAACAAGTCCTTAGTTGTTATCAAAAGCGCAGTTAAATAATTAGAGGAAGGGAGGAAAAACAAACATGCCTACAGTTGCATTATTTAAACAAGATGGTACACAAAACGGTGACGTTACTTTAAACGACGCAGTTTTTGGTATCGAACCAAACAACAACGTAGTTTTTGACGCAGTGCTTATGCAACGTGCTTCATTACGTCAAGGTACACACGCTGTTAAGAACCGTTCCGCAGTTCGCGGTGGTGGTAAGAAGCCATGGCGTCAAAAGGGTACTGGTCGTGCTCGCCAAGGTTCAATCCGTTCACCACAATGGGTAGGTGGGGGTACCGTATTCGGTCCTACACCACGTTCATACGCCTACAAATTGCCTCGTAAGGTTCGTCGCTTGGCTATCAAGTCTGTCCTTTCTCAAAAGGTTGTTGACGAAAAATTAGTTGTTGTTGATGCATTAAGCTTCGACGCACCTAAGACAAAGGCATTTGCTGAAGTATTGAACAACTTAAATGTAAACGAAAAAGTTTTAGTAGTTCTTGAAGATGACAACAAGACAGCTGCATTAGCTGCTCGTAACTTAGCAAACGTTACAGTTATTCCTGCTAAGGGCTTGAACGTCTTAGATGTTGTGAACAACGACAAGATGGTCATCACTCAAGGAGCTCTTTCTCAAGTAGAGGAGGTTCTTGCATAATGGAAGCACGCGATGTAATTTTACGTCCAGTTATTACTGAACAATCAATGGCAGAATTGGACAACAAGCGTTACACATTCGACGTTAACGTCAACGCAACTAAGACACAAGTTCGTGCCGCTGTTGAAGAAATCTTCGGCGTACAAGTTGCTAAAGTTAACATCATGAATGTTAAAGGTAAGAAGAAGACAATGGGTCGTTACTCAGGCTACACTAAGAAGCGTCGTAAGGCTATTGTTACTTTGACTGCCGATTCAAAAGAAATCAAATTATTTGAAGACTAATAAATAACTCTAATAGGAGGCAAAACCGTGGGAATCAAGAAATTCAAACCAACCACAAACGGTCGGCGGAACATGACTGGTTCTGATTTCGCTGAAATCACTAAGACAAAGCCAGAAAAGTCCTTACTTGAATCACAAAGTAAGACTGCCGGTCGTAACTCTTACGGTCGCAAGACTGTTCGCCACCGTGGTGGTGGACACAAGCGTCAATACCGTTTGATTGACTTCAAGCGTATTAAAGATGACGTTCCTGCAACTGTTAAAGCAATCGAATATGATCCAAACCGTTCAGCTAACATCGCTTTAGTTGTTTACGCTGATGGTGTTAAGTCATACATCCTTGCACCAAAAGGCCTTGAAGTAGGTCAACAAATCCAATCAGGTAAAGGTGCCGACATCAAAGTTGGTAACGCAATGGCCTTAGCTGATATTCCTGATGGTACAGTTATCCACAACATCGAATTAAAGCCAGGTAAGGGTGGACAATTAGTTCGTTCAGCTGGTACTTCAGCTCAATTACTTGGTAAGGAAGGCAAGTACGCAATCGTACGTTTGGCTTCTGGTGAAACTCGCATGATTTTAGTTACATGTCGTGCAACAATCGGTGCTGTTGGTAACGAACAACACGGATTAATTAACATTGGTAAAGCCGGTCGTTCACGTTGGATGGGCAAGCGTCCTCAATCACGTGGTTCTGTAATGAACCCTAACGATCACCCACACGGTGGTGGGGAAGGTAAGGCACCTGTTGGTCGTCCATCTCCAATGTCACCATGGGGTAAGAAGACTACTGGTCTTAAGACTCGCTCTAAGAAGGCAAAATCAAACAAATTCATCATCCGTAGACGGAAGAAAAAATAATCGCTTAGTCGCTTAGGCGATTAACCTGTTATCTGGAAGGAGGATACACACTTGAGTCGTAGTTTGAAAAAAGGACCTTTTGTCGACGCACACTTGATGAAAAAGGTCGAAGCACAAGCTGATCAAGAAAAGAAGTCTGTAATCAAAACATGGTCACGTCGTTCCACAATTTTCCCTAGCTTTATTGGCTACACAATTGCTGTTTACGATGGTCGCAAGCATGTCCCAGTTTACATTCAAGAAGACATGGTAGGTCACAAGTTAGGTGAATTCGCACCAACTCGTACTTTCCACGGTCACGCAGCTGACGATAAGAAGACAGGCGTAAGAAAATAAGATAGGGAGGATATTTAAATGGCTGAACAAGTTACATCAGCAAAGGCAACTGCTAAGACAGTTCGAATCCCTGCACGTAAAGCACGTCTTGTGATCGATCTTATTCGTGGTAAGAAAGTTGCCGATGCAATGGGCATTTTGAAGTTTACACCACGTTCAGGTGCTCGTCTCATCGAAAAAGTATTAAAGTCTGCCGTTGCTAACGCAGAAAACAATTTTGACTTAGATGTTGAAGACTTATACGTTAGCGAAGCTTTTGTTAACGAAGGACCAACTATGAAACGTTTCCGTCCTCGTGCAAAGGGTTCTGCTTCCCCAATTAACAAGCGTACAAGTCACATCACTGTAGTCGTATCTGTAAAATAAGGAGGGATAACGCGTGGGTCAAAAAGTAAATCCAACTGGATTACGTGTCGGAGTTATTCGTGACTGGGATTCAAAATGGTTTGCAAACAACCAAGAATTTGCCGGTAACTTACACGAAGACTTAAGCATTCGTAGTTACATTGAAACAAAATTAGCCGACGCTTCTGTCTCTACCGTAGAAATTGAACGTGCTGCAAAGCGTGTTAACATTTCTATCCATACTGCAAAACCTGGTATGGTTATCGGTAAAGGCGGTTCTGAAGTAGAAAAACTTCGTAAAGAATTAAATAACTTAACAGGTAAGCGAGTTCACATTAACATTGTGGAAATCAAGAAACCTGATTTAGAAGCAAAATTAGTTGGTGAAAGCATTGCTCAACAATTGGAAAATCGTATCGCTTTCCGTCGTGCCATGAAGCAAGCTATCCAACGGACAATGCGTGCCGGTGCAAAAGGTATCAAGGTACAAGTTGCTGGTCGTTTGAATGGGGCAGATATGTCACGTGTTGAACGTTTCTCAGAAGGTACTGTGCCATTGCACACATTACGCGCAGATATCGATTACGCATGGGTTGAAGCTGCAACCACATACGGTAAGTTAGGTGTTAAAGTCTGGATTTACCGTGGTGAAGTTTTACCTACAAAGAAAGAAAAGTAAAAGGAGGGAAATGTACCTATGTTAGTACCAAAACGTACAAAGCACCGTCGTGAATTCCGCGGTAAGATGCGTGGTGAAGCTAAGGGTGGCAAGGAAGTCACTTTCGGTAAATACGGTATCCAAGCGTTAGATTCACACTGGATTACAAACCGTCAAATCGAAGCAGCCCGTATTGCTATGACTCGTTACATGAAGCGTGGTGGGAAAGTTTGGATTAAGATTTTCCCTCACAAGTCTTACACTGCTAAGGCTATTGGTGTTCGGATGGGTTCCGGTAAAGGTGCTCCTGAAGGTTGGGTAGCTCCAGTTAAGCGTGGTAAAGTTATGTTCGAAATCGACGGTGTATCCGAAGAAGTCGCACGTGAAGCTTTACGTCTTGCTTCTCACAAGCTCCCAGTTAAGACTAAGTTTGTAATACGTGAGGAAGTAGGTGGCGAATCAAATGAAGGCTAAAGAAATTAATGAATTAACCACTGCTGAAATGCTTGAAAAAGAAAAGCAATACAAAGAAGAATTATTCAACTTACGCTTCCAATTAGCTACCGGTCAATTAGAAAATACCGCACGCTTAAACAAAGTACGTAAGAATATCGCACGCATCAAAACAGCGTTGCGCCAAGCAGAATTAAACAAATAAGAATACGAAAAGGAGGCTAACCACTGATGAGTGAAGGTCGTAACCAACGCAAAGTCTACCAAGGACGTGTCGTTTCTGACAAAATGGATAAAACTATCACAGTTGTTGTTGAAACTTATGTAAACCACAAAGTTTACGGCAAGCGTGTTAAGTACTCAAAGAAGTTCAAAGCTCATGATGAAAACAACCAAGCTAAGACTGGTGACATCGTGAAAATTATGGAAACTCGTCCATTATCAGCTACAAAACGTTTCCGTTTATTAGAAATCGTTGAAGAAGCAGTTATTATCTAATTTTCTTTGATAAATAAGATATATCGCAGTTGATTCGTATTCTAATCTAATAACGAAAGGAGGACACACAAAGTGATCCAACAAGAAAGTCGTTTGAAAGTCGCTGATAACTCTGGTGCCCGCGAAATCTTAGTTATTAAGATTTTGGGTGGTTCCCGTGTCAAGACAGCTAATATCGGTGACATCATCGTTGCTACTGTTAAACAAGCAACACCAGGTGGCGTTGTCAAAAAAGGTGACGTCGTTAAGGCCGTTGTTGTTCGTACTAAGACTGGTGCACACCGTGCAGATGGCTCATACATCAAGTTTGATGAAAATGCGGCAGTTATCATTGGTGAAGACAAATCACCTAAGGGTACTCGTATCTTCGGGCCAGTTGCACGTGAATTACGTGACGGAAACTTCATGAAGATCGTTTCCTTGGCACCTGAAGTGTTATAATATTCCATCTATCTAACAAGGAGGTGCACAAGAAAAATGTTCGTCAAGAAAAATGACAAAGTTAAAGTAATTGCCGGTAAAGATAAGGGTAAGGAAGGCGTTATCGAAAAGGTTTTCCCTGCTAAGGACCGCGTGATTGTTAAGGGCGTTAACATCGTTAAGAAACACCAAAAGCCAACTAACGCAAACCCAAATGGTGGGATTGTTGAAGTTGAAGCACCAATCCACGTTTCTAACGTTATGCTCATCGATCCTTCTAACAACGAAGCAACACGTGTTGGCTTCAAGGTAGAAGATGGTAAGAAAGTTCGAGTTTCTAAAAAGACTGGTGAAACTCTTTAATATCGAGCAGAAAGGAGGATACTTTCTTCATGGTTAACCGTTTAAAGGAAAAATACACTAACGAAATCGTTCCATCAATGATGGAAAAATTCAACTACTCATCAATCATGCAAGCACCTAAGGTTGAAAAGATCGTGCTTAACATGGGTGTTGGTGATGCTGTAAGCAATGCTAAAAACTTAGACGAAGCAGTTGCAGAATTAACTTTGATTTCTGGTCAAAAGCCAGTTATCACACGTGCTAAGAAATCTATCGCTGGTTTCCGTTTACGTGAAGGTATGGCAATTGGTGCCAAAGTTACTTTACGTGGCCAACGTATGTACGACTTCTTAGACAAGTTAGTTTCTGTTTCATTGCCACGTGTCCGTGACTTCCACGGTGTAAGTAAGCGTGCTTTTGATGGTCGTGGGAACTACACATTAGGTGTACGTGAACAATTAATCTTCCCAGAAATCGACTTTGATGACGTTAACAAGGTTCGTGGTTTGGACATCGTTATCGTTACAACAGCTAACACTGACGAAGAATCTCGCGAATTATTAACTCAACTTGGTATGCCATTCGCTAAATAAGGAGGCTTAAAACATTGGCTAAAAAATCAATGATCGCTAAAAACAAGCGTCCGGCTAAGTTCTCAACTCAAGAATACACTCGTTGCGAACGTTGCGGCCGTCCACACTCTGTATATCGTAAATTCAAGTTATGCCGTGTTTGCCTGCGCGATCTTGCACACAAGGGTCAAATCCCTGGTATGAAGAAGGCTAGCTGGTAAACCAGTAACAACAAGATAAAGGAGGCAAACAAAACATGGTCATGACTGATCCAATCGCAGACTTTTTAACTCGTATTCGGAATGCTAACATGGTTAAGCACGAATCTGTTGAAATTCCTGCTTCAAAAATCAAGCGTGACATCGCCGAAATCCTCAAACGTGAAGGTTTCGTTCGCGATGTGGAATACATCGAAGATGACAAACAAGGCGTTATCCGTGTATTCTTGAAATACAGTACAGATAAAGAACGTGTAATCACAGGTCTTCGTCGTATCTCAAAGCCTGGTTTACGTAAATACGTTAAAGCAGATGCTGTTCCTAAGGTTTTAAACGGCTTAGGTATCGCTATCTTATCAACATCTGAAGGTGTTATCACAGACAAAGAAGCTCGCGCCAAGAAAATCGGTGGCGAAGTTATCGCTTACGTTTGGTAATAAATAAAGACAAGTAAGGAGGTGCCTACTAGTGAGTCGTATCGGTTTTAAAGAAGTTGATTTACCAGCAAACGTTGAAGTTAAGCAAGACGGCAACGTGGTGACTGTTAAAGGTCCTAAGGGTGAATTAACTCGTGAATTTGCAAAAGAAATTGCTATCAACATCGAAGGTAACGTGGTAACATTCACACGTTCATCAGATGATAGCAAGACAAAAGCTTTACACGGAACTACTCGTGCAAACTTCGCCAACATGGTTGAAGGTGTTTCTGAAGGTTTCAAGAAGGAACTTGAATTGCGTGGGGTTGGTTACCGTGCTCAAATGAAGGGTACAACATTAGTTCTTAATGTTGGTTACTCTCACCCAGTTGAATTCGAAAAGGAAGAAGGAGTTACTTTTGAAGCTCCATCTGCAACTTCCGTAATCGTATCTGGGATTAACAAAGAAGTAGTTGGTGATGTGGCAGCCCGCATTCGTGCTACTCGTGCACCAGAACCTTACAAGGGTAAAGGTATTCGCTACGTTGGTGAATATGTACGTCGTAAGGAAGGTAAGACTGGTAAGTAATAAACAGTTTTAACTGTTAATCAAATCTAAGAGGTGAAAATAGTGATTTCAAAACCAGACAAAAACAAGACACGTCAACGTCGTCACGCACGTGTTCGTGGTAAAATCTCTGGTACTTCTGAGTGCCCACGCTTAAATGTTTACCGTTCAAACAAAAACATCTACGCTCAAGTTATTGATGACGTAGCGGGTGTGACGCTAGTTAGTGCCTCTACTTTAGACAGCGAAGTTAGTGGTAATACTAAGACTGAACAAGCTGCTTCAGTAGGTAGTGTTGTTGCTAAACGTGCTGCTGAAAAAGGTATCACAGATGTTGTATTTGACCGTGGCGGATACCTATACCATGGTCGTGTGAAAGCTTTAGCTGAAGCTGCACGCGAAAATGGCTTAAACTTTTAGGAAAAGGAGGAAATAACGATAATGACTTTTATTGATCCAGCTCAATTAGAATTAGAAGATCGCGTTGTTGCGATTAACCGTGTTACTAAAGTTGTTAAAGGTGGACGTCGTCTTCGCTTTGCTGCTTTAGTTATCGTCGGTGACCACAATGGCCACGTAGGTTTCGGTACTGGTAAAGCTCAAGAAGTTCCAGAAGCTATCCGTAAGGCTGTTGAAGCTGCTCGTAAGAATTTAATCGAAGTTCCTATGGTTGGAACTACACTTCCTCACGAAGTTGTCGGTCAATACAGTGGTAGTCGTATTATGTTGAAGCCAGCCATCGCCGGTTCTGGGGTTGCTGCTGGTGGTGCGGTTCGTGCCGTTATGGAACTTGCCGGTGTTAGTGATGTTACAAGTAAATCATTAGGTTCTAACACACCAATCAACGTTGTTCGTGCTACAATTGATGGTTTAGTAAACATGAAGAGTGTTGAAGAAGTTGCTGCTTTACGTGGCGTTTCTGTTCAACACTTAGCAGATTAAGGAGGACAAATACATGGCTAACTTAAAAGTTACTTTAGTTCGTTCTGTCATTGGACGTCCTCAAAACCAACGCGAAATTGTTAAAGGTTTAGGCCTTGGCCGTATTAACAGCTCTGTTGTTGTTCCTGACAATGCAGCTATGCGCGGTGCAATTCGCAAAATCAATCACTTAGTGGACGTTGAATTGGCTAAATAGTCAAGCATTTAGTTAATAAGGAGGTGCCAACCCTAATGAAATTACATGAATTACAACCTGCAGAAGGCTCACGTCAAGTACGCAACCGTGTTGGTCGTGGTACTTCATCCGGTAACGGTAAGACAGCAGGTCGTGGTCAAAAAGGTCAAAAAGCTCGTTCTAAAGTACGTGTAGGTTTTGAAGGGGGACAAATGCCATTGTTCCGTCGTATGCCTAAACGTGGTTTCAAGAACATTAACCGTAAGGACTACGCAATTGTTAACTTAGAAACTTTAAACAAGTTCGAAGACGGTGCAGAAGTAACACCAGAATTGTTATTTGAAGCTGGTATCGTTAAGGACCAAAAAGATGGTATCAAAGTTTTAGGCAATGGTGAATTAAGCAAGAAGTTAGTTGTTAAGGCTAACAAGTTTAGTGCATCTGCTAAAGCTGCTATCGAAGCTAAAGGCGGTCAAGCTGAGGTGATCTAATGCTTAAGACAATGAAGAACGCTTTAGCTGTAAAAGAGATTCGTAAAAAGATCTTATTTACCTTAGGCGTCTTGATTGTATTTCGCTTAGGCACATATATCACTGTCCCTGGGATCAACGCAAAGGCTCTGTCCAGCGTTGCATCTTCAGGGTTAATTAGTATCTTGAACACTTTTAGTGGGGGCGGCTTGACGAACTATTCCATCTTGGCTATGGGGGTTTCCCCATACATTACTGCGCAAATTATTGTGCAATTATTACAAATGGATATAGTTCCTCGCTTTGTTGAATGGAGTAAACAGGGGGAAGTAGGTCGACGGAAGCTAAATCAAGTGACAAGATACTTGACGATTGTGCTTGCGTTTATACAATCAATTGGGATTACGGCTGGGTTCAACTATCTTTCGAGTTTGAACCTGGTGACTGATCCTGGTGTAAAAACATATGTTACTATCGGAATTATCCTGACAGGTGGAACCATGTTCACCACTTGGTTGGGGGATATGATTACTGATCGTGGGTTTGGTAACGGGATTTCTATGATTATCATGGCCGGTATCATTGCCCGCGTCCCAACTGGAATTCAACAGGTTTATTTAGATCAGTTTAGCGGAGTTGAAAAAGCTGATTTATGGCAACCAATTTTGTTTGTAGTGTTATTAGTGGTGGCGATTTTAATTATCGTTACTTTTGTGACTTATGTCCAACAAGCTACTTACAGGGTGCCAATTCGTTACACGCGACGTATGGCAGGGGCCACTGATAACTCTTATTTACCATTACGTGTCAACGTAGCGGGGGTTATTCCGGTTATCTTTGCCAGTTCATTCATTGCATTACCACAAACGATTTTGGTGGCTTTTGCAGAAAATCATTCAACCGATACTTGGTATAAGGTGATGACGAATATCTTCTCCACCACCACAGGAGCAGGTATGACCTTATACACAGTATTGATTGTCTTGTTTACTTTCTTCTATGCTTTTGTTCAAGTAAACCCTGAAAAAATGGCAGAAAACTTACAAAAGCAAGGCTCATACATTCCATCTGTATGGCCTGGATTGGAAACACAACGTTACGTTTCCCGCTTATTAATGCGGTTGTCAACCGTGGGGGCACTTTTCTTGGGGTTAGTTTCATTGATTCCATTAATTGCCTCTGCTTACTTTGGTTTAGACGAATCTATCGGTTTAGGTGGGACAAGTCTTTTAATTGTGATTGGGGTAACCCTTGAATCAATGCGCCAATTAGAAGGTATGACCATGAAACAAGAATATGTTGGATTTATTCGGGGCAATCGTCCGGCTGATTTAGATAGCAACAAATAAGAAGCAGGCTTAGGCCTGCTTTTTGTTTGCCATTTTTTATGGTATAATAAAACGTATGATGATTTAATCAAAGGAGATTTTATAATGGCAATGAATTTAATGTTAATGGGACTTCCTGGGGCTGGTAAAGGTACTCAAGCCGAAAGAATTGTTGATGCTTACAAGATTCCTCACATCTCAACGGGGGATATTTTCCGCGCAGCAATGAAGAATGAAACACCAATGGGATTGGAAGCCAAGAAGTACATTGATAAGGGTGAATTAGTACCTGACGAAGTTACGAATGGTATCGTTAAGGAACGTTTAGCCCAAGAAGACACTAAGGAAGGTTTCTTGTTGGATGGTTTTCCACGAAACATGGCTCAAGCTGAAGCTTTGGAAGAAATTGGTAAGGAATTAGGCCGCGAGTTAAACGGGGTAATCAACATTCACGTTGATCCAGAATCTTTGATGGAACGTTTAACGGGGCGTTACATCTGCCGGAACTGCGGTGCTACTTACCACAAGGTTTTCAATCCAACTAAGGTTGAAGGCACCTGTGACCGTTGTGGTGAACATGAATTCTACCAACGTGAAGATGATAAGCCAGAAACAGTTAAGAACCGCTTAGAAGTTAACATCAAGATGAATACTCCGTTACTTGACTTCTACGAAGCAAAGAATCTCTTACACCAAGTTGACGGTAATCAAGATATCGACAAAGTTTTTGCTGACGTAAAGGATGTCTTGGATAATTTATAAGATATTTAAAATCTGCTTTTGGGCAGATTTTTTTTGCGTATTGTTATAAACACGATTTATGCTAAAGGTAGAATTTGACTATAACGAAAAGTGCTTACTATAATAGCGATTGTCAACAAGCAATTTTGCGGTGTTAGATTTAAAAAAAATAATGGAGGTGCAACAATGCGTGCACATGAAGTTTTAAACGATCCATTCAAGAATAAAGGTACTGCCTTTACAATGGAAGAACGTCAAGAATTAGGATTAGTTGGGATTTTACCTCCTTACATCCAAACAATTCAGGAACAAGCTAAGCAAGCTTACGAACACTTTTCTAAGAAGCCATCTGACCTTGAAAAGCGTCACTTCTTAATGGAAATTTTCAATACAAATCGTACTCTGTTCTACTACTTATTTAGCCAACACTTGGAAGAATTCAATCCTATTGTCTATGATCCAGTGATTGCTGAAACCATTGAACAATATAGTGACTTATTTGTTGATCCACAATACGCTGCTTACTTAGATGTTAACCACCCTGAAAATATCGAAGAAACTTTGAAGAATGCAGCGGGTGACCGTGAAATTCGTTTGATTGTTGTTACTGACGCCGAAGGTATTTTAGGAATCGGTGACTGGGGTGTTCAAGGGGTTGACATCGCAGTAGGTAAGTTAATGATTTATACTGGTGCTGCCGGTATTAACCCAGAAAATGTCTTACCATTGGTTATCGATAACGGTACTAATCGTCAAGAATTATTAGACAACCCTAACTATTTAGGTAACCGTCATGCTCGTGTAAACGATGAAAAATACTTTGAATTCATTGACAAGTTTGTTAACATTGCCGAAAATCTCTTCCCTAAATTGTACTTACACTGGGAAGACTTCGGCCGTGAAACTGCTGCTGATATTTTAAATCGTTACAAGAATGATATTGCAACTTTCAACGACGATATCCAAGGTACTGGAATGATTGTTTTAGGTGGAGTTTTTGGTGCTTTAGATATTAAGAAAGAAAAGTTAACTGACCAAATTTACCTCTGCTATGGTGGTGGTTCGGCTGGTGCTGGGATTGCTGGTCGTGTTCACCAAGAGATGGTTATTAACGGTTTAACTGAAGAAGAAGCCTACAGTCGTTTCTTCATGGTTGATAAGCAAGGTCTCTTATTTGATGACATGGATGATTTAACTCCAGCCCAAAAACCATTTGCTAAGAAGCGCGCGGACTTTGCTAATGCTGGTGATATGACAAACTTAGCTGACATTATTAAAGCTACTAAGGCAACTATCTTAGTTGGGACTTCAACTAATGCCGGTGCCTTCACTCAGGAAGTTGTCGAAGCAATGTGTGCTAACACAGAACGTCCAGTGATTTTCCCTATTTCTAACCCAACGCGTAAACTTGAAGCAACTGCTGCACAAGTAATCGAATGGTCTAAGGGTAAAGCCTTTGTTGCAACGGGTGTTCCATCAGCTCCAGTTGAATATGAAGGAACAACTTACTACATTGGTCAAGCTAACAACGCTTTAGTTTACCCAGGTTTAGGTTTGGGAATGTTAGCTTCTGAAGCTAAGTTATTAACTGATGAAATGATGGGGCAAGCAGCGCGCTCATTGGGTGGTTTTGTTGATGTAACCCAACCGGGAGCACCTGTCTTACCTCCATTTAGTGCCATTAACGAAGTTTCCTTTAAGGTTGCCGAAGCTGTGGCTAAGGAAGCACAAAAGCAAGGTTTAGCACAAACAAAAGAAACTGATATGACTAAGGCCGTACGCGACCTTACATGGACTCCAGAATATAAATAATTTTTGAGTTCGGAGGCATATTAGAGAATGAAGAAGTTAAATGAAATTAAAATTTCCGGTGTAAGTTTGCCACTTTATGCTGGTTTGGTAATTATTTTGGCAATTACAATTGCAATGGGAAAATTACCAGCAAACATGTTGGGAATTACTTTTATGTTAATTGTATTAGGGCACTTATTTTATTATCTTGGTGAAATTTTGCCGATTTTTAAATCCTATTTAGGTGGTGGCTCAGTCTTTACCTTGTTGGCGGGGGCTGTAGTTTCGGCTTTAGGATGGATTCCTAAGGATTTAATTAGTGCTACCAATACTTTCATGAGTGATTGGGGTTTTCTTGATTTTTATATCGCTGCTCTAATCTGTGGAGCAATTTTAGGTATGAACCGTGACTTGTTAGTGAAAGCCTCAGCAAAGTTCATTCCGGTGGCATTAATTTCCATGGTGATTGGTGCACTAGCAGTAGGTGGTGTTGGAGCCTTATTAGGCCAAGGTTTTAGCCACTCAATTATGTATATCTCATTTGCGCAAATGGCTGGTGGGATGGGGGCTGGAATTGTGCCACTATCAAAGATTTATGCGGCTGGTTTACATGCTAACCAAGGAGTAATTCTTTCCACACTTGCTCCTGCCACAACTTTGGGAAATATTTTAGCAATTATTGGGGCAGTCTTTATTTCAAAGGCTTTTGCCAATACTAAGTATAATGGCCACGGGGTTTTAATTCCTGTAGATCCTTCACAATTAAAAAAGGAAAAAGTTCAATTAGATGCTAGTCGGATTGGTGTGGGACTAATGTTTGCCTTCATGTTGTTCTTAATCGGAACGATTTTGAATGCTTTTGTACCAAAGGTTCACGGCTACGCGTTCATGATTATCTTGGTCTTTATTTTAAAAGCGACTAACATTGTTCCTAAGGAACTTGAACAATCAGTAGTAATGTTCAATCAAGTTGTCATGACAAATTTAACTCACGCTGTCTTAGCAGGAATTGGTTTGGCTATGATTGACTTATCATCATTAGCTAGTGCGATGACTTGGCAATTTATTGTGCTGAGCTTAACTTCAGTTGTAGTTATGGGGTTGAGTGCAGCTATCATTGGGAAACTTTTAGGGTTATACCCAGTAGAAACTGCGATTGGTGCCGGGATGATTAACAACTCTATGGGTGGAACTGGTAACATTGCGGTCTTATCTGCTGCTGACCGGATGGAAATGATTGCCTTTGCGCAAATGGCTAACCGTTTAGGTGGGGCGATTATCTTAATCCTTGGAGGAATCTTAATTCCTTTCTTCCACTAACCAGTAAGTAAAGAATAATAATAAAACCACGAAAAAAAGTCGACAAAGTTATGCTTTGTCGACTTTTTCGTAGCTATTTAACACGTTTGATGAGTTTGATAAAACTGTCTAGTTCTTTGGGCAAAGAAAGGTTTTTAGGATAAGCATAGCTGATATAAAAAGTCATTTTTTCGTTATTAACTAAGGGGAGTTTGACTAAATCTTTTTCATCGGCTTTAGAAAGGGCTAGTCCAGATAAGAAAGAAATACCTTTATTCTGCTTAACGATTTGTTTGATAGCAGCTAAGTCATCGAGCATTAACGCAGGTTTAACTTGATCGCGGTAAAGATGATTTAGGCGGTTGAAGGCTGTCAAGTGGACATTATGTGAATCTAAGAGGACGAATTTTTCCTTTAAGGCATCGCGAAAAGCAATTTGTCGGTGCAAGGCAAGGGGATGCTTTTTGGATACCACAATATAAAATTCCTTGGTAAATAGAGGGGTAATTTCGAGGTGAGGATTTTGAATTGGCTCAAGTGAGCCCAATACACTTAAATCAAATTTACCTTCTTCTAAGCCAACCAAAAGATCGTTAGAACCTCCTCGGACAAATTTATACGTCGAAAGTTGTTCGAGGTCGTAATCTCGACCAGATAAAGTTTGGAAGATATAGTTTGAAATCATTGGGGGAAAGCCAATGGTGATATCAGGATGTAGGGACTCTTTGACCTTATTAACAGAATTAGAAACCAAGTTGATAATTTCTTCAGCTTGAGCGGCAAAAATTTCTCCTTGGCGTGTGAGAGCTACACTTCGATGGGATGGATCTTTGACGATTAAATCACATTCAAGTTTATCCTCGAGCCGTTTGATAGCATAAGAAATAGTGGGCTGACTGACGCCAAAATATTTGGCCGCACGGGTGAAGGAGTTGAGTTGTGATAATTGGTAAAAATATTCAATGTCTTTTAATTTCATTAATACATGTCCTCAATCTTTCTAACAAAATGGATGAAAACTCTGTTACTAGTAAAGAATTGTACCATAAAAATCGGAAGTAAAAGGTAATAAAATAATCCCTAATTAGAGAACAGGAGATTAAGAAATTAGTGAAAATATTTTCTCATAAAAAAATTAGTGAAATTTTAGATTTTTTTCTTGCACTATGGTGGGGGCTATGATATGATAAATCAGGTTTATCTTTTCAATAGGCTCAGTTTGCTCTTGAGAAGAGAGTAAACTGGCTTGCGGAAAAAGGTGGGACTCCAACAAAGCTTCTCACAATTTTCGTGTAAAGTTTTAAAACCAATTTTAAGGAGGTACTTTTGCGTGGCGAAAGATGATGTGATTGAAATTGAGGGTACGATCAAAGAAACGTTACCCAATGCGATGTTCAAGGTTGAACTCGAAAACGGGCATGAAATCTTAGCCCATGTTTCCGGTAAGATTCGGATGCACTACATTCGGATTTTACCAGGGGACAAGGTTACAGTTGAAATGTCCCCTTACGATTTGACTAAGGGTCGCATTACCTATCGCTTTAAATAGATTGTACTTTCGACACTATATAGGAGGTATAATTCATGAAAGTAAGACCATCAGTTAAACCAATGTGCGAACACTGCAAAGTAATCAAGCGTAAAGGTCGCGTTATGGTTATCTGCGCTAACCCAAAGCACAAACAACGTCAAGGATAATAATTAAACAGGAGGTGTAATTGTAATGGCTCGTATCGCAGGTGTCGATTTACCACGTAACAAGCGTATCGTAATCGGCTTAACTTATATTTACGGAATCGGTAACACAACAGCTAAGAAGGTTTTAGCTGAAGCCGAAGTTTCAGAAGATGTTCGCGTTCGCGACTTAACAGCAGATCAAGAAGATGCTATCCGTGCTGCTGTGGATAAGATTAAGGTTGAAGGTGACTTACGTCGTGAAGTTTCCTTAAACATCAAGCGTCTTTCAGAAATCGGTTCTTACCGCGGTCTACGTCACCGTCGTCATTTACCAGTTCGCGGTCAAAACACTAAGAACAACGCACGGACACGTAAAGGCCCAGCAATTTCAATTGCCGGTAAGAAGAAATAATTAATACTATAAAGGAGGTATAGCTAGTTCATGGCTGTTAAAAAATCACGTAAGCGTCGTGTGAAAAAAAATATTGAAACCGGCGTGGCACACATTCACTCAACTTTTAACAACACATTAGTTATGATTACTGATGTTCACGGTAACGCCGTAGCATGGTCATCAGCTGGTGCGTTAGGTTTCAAGGGTTCTCGTAAGTCTACTCCATTTGCTGCTCAAATGGCTTCAGAAGCTGCTGCCAAAGCTGCAATGGACCATGGTATGAAGAACGTTGAAGTTGCCGTTAAAGGCCCAGGTTCCGGTCGTGAAGCCGCAATTCGTGCGCTTCAAACAACTGGTCTTGAAGTTACATCTATTAAGGATGTTACACCAGTTCCTCACAATGGATGCCGTCCTCCAAAGCGCCGTCGTGTTTAATTTGGAGTAGTTTTCATTTTGAGGGCAACTCATAATGTTTGCACCAGATTACACGTTACGTTTTGAAAGGGGTAAAGATAAGAATGATCGAATTTGAAAAGCCAAAAATTCACAAAATCAAAGAAGAAACAAACTACGGTAAGTTCGTTATCGAACCACTTGAACGTGGTTATGGTACAACTTTAGGTAACTCGTTACGTCGTACTTTGTTATCTTCTTTACCAGGTGCTGCCATCACTGATATTCAAATTGATGGTGTGTTACACGAATTTTCCACTGTTGAAGGTGTGTTAGAAGACGTAACCACAATTATTTTGAACTTGAAAAAAGTGGCATTGAAGATGGACTCAGAAGAAAGCCAAACACTGGAAATTGATGTTGTCGGTCCGTTAGAAGTAACAGCCGGTGATATTAAAGGACCTAGCGACGTTGAAGTGTTAAATGATGATTTATATATTGCAACGGTTGCTGAAGGTCACTCACTCCACGTGCGGATGACTGCGGACAAAGGTCGTGGCTATGTTTCTGCAAATGAAAACAAAGCTAAGAACGACGATATGCCTATCGGTGTCTTGGCAATTGACTCTATTTATACCCCGATCGAACGTGTCAACTACCAAGTAGAAAAAACACGTGTTGGTCAAAAAAATGATTACGACAAGTTAACGTTAGATGTTTGGACTAACGGTTCAATCACTCCAAGTGAAGCAATTAGCTTGTCTGCAAAAATTTTAACAGAGCACTTAACTTTATTTGTTGATTTAACTGATGAAGCCAAGAATGTTGAAATTATGGTGGAAAAAGAAGAATCACACAAAGAAAAGATGCTCGAAATGACAATTGAGGAACTTGATTTATCTGTTCGTTCATACAACTGTTTGAAGCGTGCAGGAATCAATACAGTTCAAGAATTAACTAACAAGTCTGAAGCTGATATGATGAAGGTCCGTAACTTGGGTCGCAAGTCATTAGAAGAAGTTAAGGCTAAGTTAGCTGATTTAGAATTATCCTTACGTCATGATGACTAAGAATTAAGGGAGGGAAATATTTCATGGCATACCGTAAATTAGGTCGCACAAGTGCACACCGTAAAGCAATGTTACGGAACTTGACTACTGACTTACTTGTTAACGGCAAAATCGTTACAACTGAAACACGCGCTAAAGAAGTTCGCAAATTTGCTGAAAAGATGATCACTTTAGGCAAGAAGGGTGATTTAGCTTCTCGTCGTCGCGCAGCAGCTTTTGTAATGGACGTTGTTGCTGACGTTAAAGAAACTGAAGACAAGGTTGTTGTTCAAACTGCTTTGCAAAAGTTATTTGACGATGTAGCACCTCGTTACGCTGAACGCAATGGTGGTTACACTCGTATCTTAAAGATGGAACAACGTCGTGGTGACGCAGCTAAGATGGCTGTTCTTGAATTAGTTTAATACTAATAAATTTTAAGATTATTTTGTCACTTTCATAATGATAACTGGGCGTTACGATGATGGGGTAAAATCCAAGTCTAGTCCTAAGTAGCCGTTAGGTGAAACCTTCATTATGAAAAGTGATTTTTTATTTGGAGTAAAATGCTCCCTATCGGGTTAAATAGATAAGCGGTTGAGATTTTCGTCTTAACCGCTTTTGTGTGTTATAATTTAATTAGTGTTGCTTTTAACAATAACAATATAAATAACATCAAGTGAGGGATAAGCAATGAGTGAAGTTATTAAAATTAAAAATCTTACTTATCGCTACGATGAAGAACAAAGTAAACCAACCTTAGATAATTTAAATTTAACGATTGAAGCGGGTCAATGGGTGGCTTTAATTGGTCATAATGGGAGTGGGAAAAGCACCCTGACTAAACTCTTAGATGGTCTTTTGGTGGCTGACCAAGGCCAAATTGAAGTTGCCGATTTAGTTTTAAATGAAGAAACCGTTTGGGACGTGCGTGCTAATATCGGAATTGTCTTCCAAAATCCAGATAACCAGTTTGTCGGCGCTGATGTTGAAGGTGATGTGGCTTTTGGTTTAGAAAACCAAGGTACCGAGCATTCCGAAATGGTTAAGCGGGTAACTGATGCCCTTGAAGCGGTTAATATGTCAGCCTTCGCTAAAAAGCAACCTGAACACCTTTCTGGAGGGCAAAAGCAACGGGTAGCTATTGCGGGAGTGCTTGCTTTGCGGCCGAAAATTATTATTTTTGATGAAGCTACTAGTATGCTCGATCCTAAAGGTCGACGGGAAATTGTTCAAATGATGCAGCAGCTTAACCACGAAGAAGGCTTCACAGTAATTTCAATTACCCATGATATTGATGAAGCGGCTTTAGCGGATCGGATTATCGTGTTGAATGATGGGGTGATTACATTGGATGGTCAGCCTACGGAAGTTTTCCAACATGCCCAAGAGTTAGAAGCCATGGGGTTGGGTTTACCCTATTCAGAGCAGCTTAAACAGGCTTTAAAAGCAGAAGGACTAGCAACCCCAAGTCAATATCTAGATGAAGAAGGGATGGTGGACTGGTTATGGCAATTACTTTCCAAGAACTAGGCTATGCCTATCAAGCCAATACCCCCATGGAACAAAGAGCCTTGAGTGGCGTTTCGACCACGATTAATGATCACTCTTATACCGCAATTATTGGTCATACGGGGAGTGGAAAGTCAACCTTACTTCAACACCTCAACGGGCTTTTAAAGCCTACCGAGGGAAGTTTAGAGGTTAACGGTTATCACATCACACCAGAAACCAAAAATAAGGAATTGAATAGTTTAAGACGCCAGGTGGGATTTGTTTTTCAATTTCCAGAAGCTCAACTTTTTGAAGAAACCGTTCTTAAAGACATTGCTTTTGCTCCCAAAAACTTTGGTAGAAGTGAGGCAGAAGCATTGGCAATTGCGAAACGGGTTGCTCAAGATGTCAATCTACCAGAGGAACTCTGGGGAAAGTCACCATTTGAACTTTCTGGCGGACAAATGCGACGCGTGGCGATTGCTGGAATTTTGGCGATGGAGCCACAAGTTTTAGTTTTAGATGAACCAACGGCCGGCCTTGATCCTCAAGGACGCCAAGAGATGATGGAACTATTCAAACGTCTCCACGATCAAAAGAGCTTAACGACGATTTTAGTGACTCACAATATGAATGATGTCGCCAATTATGCGGACCATGTTTTAGTTATGGAGGGGGGGCACCTGATTAAAGAAGGGCAACCACGTGAAATTTTTGCGGATCCCCAGTGGCTTTTAGACCACCACTTAGGTTTACCACAGACCACGGCTTTTGCCTACAAGTTGATGCAAAGAGGCTTGAAGTTTGAGCAAATTCCATTGACTAAGCTAGAATTAGCGCGTGATTTAGCACAACTTTATCGTCAAGGAGGTATCCGAGATGTCTAATTTCTTGTTAGGACGTTATTTAAGTGGCGATTCTTTCGTACACCGCTTAGATGCGCGAGCTAAATTAATTTTAAGTATGTATTTCATCTTGATTATTTTTTTAGCTAACAATGTCTGGACTTATGGCCTCTTATTTTTAGTGGTAATGTTATCAGTAATGATGTCACAAATAAAATTAGGCTTTTTCCTTAAAGGTTTACGCCCGTTACTCTGGTTGATTATTTTTACCGTTGTTTTGCAAATCTTCTTCACCAGTGGTGGTCATGTTTACTGGCAATGGGGGATTTTATCCTTAACCAGCTTTGGATTGGTCAATGGAATCTATGTTTTTTGTCGGTTTGTCTTGATTATTTTCATGTCAACCTTATTGACTGTAACGACTTCACCGCTGGAAATTTCCGATGGATTGGAGTCTTTGATGAAGCCTCTGGCTTACCTAAAGGTTCCCGTTTATGAAATTGCTTTAATGTTATCCATTGCTTTACGTTTCGTGCCCACCTTATTGGATGAAACCCAAAAGATTATGAACGCCCAACGTTCACGAGGAGTAAATTTTGGTCAAGGCAAGATTAAAGACCAAGTTAAAGCGGTAATTCCGCTGTTAATCCCCCTTTTTGTTTCGGCTTTTAATCGTGCTGAAGATTTAGCCACGGCTATGGAAGCGCGAGGTTATCGTGGTGGTCAAGGTCGGACAAAATACCGTCAAAATAAGTGGCAATGTGCTGATAGCTTAGCGCTAGTGTTCTTCTTGTTAGTGACGGTTGCTTTATTATTTTTAAGAAAGATGTAGAAAAAATGCAACGTTATAAAATTACGATGGCCTATGATGGTACAAATTTTGCCGGTTTTCAAAGACAACCTAATCAAAGAACGATCCAAGGGACCTTGGAAAATGCTGTTAATAAAATGAGTAAGTTCGATGATTTCATCACGATTCACGGTTCGGGGCGGACGGATGCCGGGGTACATGCTTTGGCGCAAGTGGCCCACTTTGATTTTCCTCATGACATTCCAGCTCAAGGGATGATGCGAGGACTAAATGCTATCCTACCTTTAGAAATTGAAATTATTGACTGTGAGATTGTTGATGCGAACTTCCATTCGCGTTTCTCAACCCATGGTAAGCGTTACCTCTACCGAGTAAGTCGAGGACGCTTTACCAATCCTTTCAAACGCAATTATACTGGACATTATAAGTATGCTTTGGATATTGAGCGAATTAAGCAAGCTATGCCTGATGTAGAAGGTACGCACGATTATTCCAGTTTTGTGGCTTCAGGAAGTCAAACTGATGACCATGTACGGACGATTTACGAGGCTACGGTGCGTGAAGATCAAGCAAATGATGAAGTGATTTTTGAATTCTACGGCAATGGTTTTTTATATAATCAAGTGCGGATTATGGTGGGGACGCTCCTACAAATTGGTAACGGCAGTCGTCCAATTCATGATTTTTTGCGGCTCTATGAAGTCAAAGACCGAGCTGAAGCACGAGAAACTGCCCCAGCTTCTGGGCTTTACTTAAAAGAAGTCGTTTATCCCAAAGAAGATTAAGCAACAAGTTTGAAAGCTTGTTGCTTTTTTGGGTAAAAGAAAACAGCCAAGAAGTCCTGGCTGTTAATTGTTATAAGAGCAAACCTAAACTATAGTGGATAATCATCGTTAAAATTCCGACAATTAAATTCCGAAATACAGCAATTTTAACTAAACCGTTCCCTAATTTGGCACTCAAGAATCCAGTAATAGAAACGGAGATACAAACGGCCACGATAGTTGCTTGCCACATAAGGTGGGCGGGAAAGAGGCTCATAGCTAGGAGGGGCAAAATACCACCTAGTGAAGCAGAGATAAGAGAAGAGAAGGCCGCGTCCCAAGGGTTCATGTATTCCCCCAAGGTTAAATCATATTTGACCGCCACCACAGTTTCCAGGGGCTTTTTACTTAAGAGGTCGCGCGCGATTTCATCGGCGGTGTCGGGGCTAATCCCTTGTTCTTGATAGTAGGCACTAACGGCGGCTAATTCTTCTTCAGGATTAGTGTCGAGTTTTCTTTGCTCCAAGGCAACGGCTTCTTTTTCGGTATCACTTTGAGTAGACACTGACGCATACTCGCCAGAAGCCATGGAGAAAGCACAGGCAATCAAATCAGCCAAGCCGGCAATAAAAATGGTAAAGCGGTTGGGCGTGGCGACGGCCACGGAAAAGAGGACCCCGACGACAGTTAAAATACCATCGTTAGCGCCTAAAACGCCGGCACGTAAGGTATTCATGCGTTCTTCCATGGACTTAGTTTTTTTAGGATGTTTCTTTAAAATTAAATTCTTTTTAAACATTGTTTAGCCCCCAATCAAAGTCCCAATGGTATAAGTAACTACCATAGTTAAAATCCCGGAAATCACATTTCGTAAAACCCCACGCCAGCGGTTAGCTTTGCTTAAAATGGCGGCGCTGTAACCGGTGATAGCTAAAGCGATAATTACGGCAATAAAGGTTATAAGCACTCGATCAGATGGATTAGAAAGTGAGATAGAGGCCAGCGGAAGAATCGAACCAATTGGGAAAGAGACTAAGGAAGCAAAGGCGGCATCGTAGGGGTTGATAACGTTTTGGACATCAAATCCGAAACGTTCCCGAATAGTTGTTCGGACCGGATCTTTGGTCATCATTTCGTAGGTGGCTTTGTGAGCTAATTCAGGCGCAATTCCGCGAGCCAAGTATTTTTCCTTGATAAAATCAAATTCGTGTTGGTAATTGTTTTTCAAAGCCACTTCTTGTTCCATAATAGCTTTTTTTTGAGCATCTTTTTGGGCATGGACCGAAACGTATTCACCCATCGCCATCGAGACAGAACCGGCTAACATCCCGGCAATCCCAGAAATAAAGATGGCAAAGTTATCGGTTGAGGCTCCAGCAACCCCAACAACAATTCCAGCTACAGAGAGAATACCATCATTGGCGCCCATAACTGCTGCCCGCAAGATATTAATTTTTTGGGCAAGTGTCCGCTTTTTTTTCATAATTAATCCCCTCGATTAAAATTATTTTCGTGAATATTATAATGCCAAAATAAGTGGGATGCAATTTAAATGGTTTCATTTTTTGATTTTTCTCTGGATGCGAGCGGGATTACCAACCGCAACGCAATTTTTAGGAATATCATGGGTTACCACAGCTCCGGCCCCAATAATAGTATTTTCCCCAATGGTAACCCCGGGGAGGATAATAGCATTGGCACCAATCCAGACCCCATCTTCAATGGTAATCGGGGCAGCGGTGCAGGCGCCAGTTTTACGCAAAGCTGGGTCAGTAGCCTGGTTAACCGTGATAAAGGTAGTTTTAGGTGCTACGTTGATATTATTTCCAAAAGTGACTGGCGCATAGTCCAGGATGGTTACATCATGATTAAAAAAGACATTGTTTCCCAGGAAAATGTTAAAGCCGAAACTGCAGTTAAAATTGGGTTCGATATAAGGCTCAGCACCAATTTTTCCAAAGAGTTCATGTAAAAGACTATAATCATAGCGATTTTCATGGTAGACTTGATTATTGAATAGGCGTGTAATCTGGGCTGCATTCTGTTGCGCTTGTAACAGGTCGGGGTCCTTGCTAGGAATGGATTTTTGGGCGAGTTTAGCCCGAATAAGTTCTGTTTTCAAAAAATCACCTCACGCTAATTGTACCATGGAAAAAGAGGAAATAAATTTATGGGAAAACAACTAATTTTAGCGGAAAAGCCCAGTGTGGCCCGCGATATCGCCAAAATTTTAGGCGCTAATGAAAATAAAAAAACGTACTATGAAGGTAAGAAGGTCGTTGTAACCTGGGCTTTAGGTCACTTGTTAACTTTAAAAATGCCCGAAGACCTCAACAAAAATTGGCAAAAATGGGATTTAGAAAGCCTCCCTATGGTCCCAAAATATTTTGGAATTAAACCTTTACCACGTTCACGCGGACAATTAAATACGATAAAAAAATTGGCCCAACGCAAGGATATTACGGAAGCTGTGATTGCTACGGATGCAGGGCGTGAGGGGGAACTAGTGGCGCGATGGATTTTTGAATATGTGAAATTACAAAAGCCCCTTAAGCGACTTTGGATTTCTTCTCAAACGACTAAAGCGGTAAAGGAAGGGTTTGCCCACCTCAAAAATGGTCGGGATTATGATAATCTCTACCAATCGGCCTTAGCTCGGAGTCAAGCTGATTGGTTAGTTGGTTTAAATGTGACCCGTGCTTTAACGGTTAAATATCAAGATAACTTATCAGCTGGTCGGGTCCAAACCCCAACCTTGGCCATGGTACGCAAGCAAGAAGAAAAGATTGAAAGTTTTAAACCACAAAAGTACTACCAAATATCGCTTTTAGCCCAAGGACAAACAGCGAAGATGCAAATGAAGAATCAATTTGCCTTCAAAACCCGGCAAGAAGCCCAAGATGTAGTTAACCAACTCAAACAAGGTCAAGGTCAAGTAAGTAAAGTTGAGGGGAAAGAAAAGTCACAAGGTGCACCACTCTTATACGATTTAACGGAATTACAACAAGAAGCTAACCGGCGTTATGGTTACTCAGCTAAAAAGACCTTATCTTTGGTTCAAAGTCTTTATGAAATTCACAAAGTCGTGTCTTATCCTCGAACTGACAGTAAGTACCTTTCTAATGATATTAAGGCGACATTAAAGGATCGCTTACGGGCAGTGAAAAACTTAGCTCCTGAAGCCGAAAGCTATCTTAAAGAGGGTGCGCAAATTCGCCAAGCGAAGATTTTCAACAATGCCAAGGTGACAGACCACTACGCCTTGATTCCAACAGAACAAACGCCTAATTATGCCAAACTATCCGGGGATGAACACAAAATTTATACTTTGATTGTCAAGCGTTTCTTAGGAATCTTCGCTAAGGCTCACAGGATTAAGCAAGAAAAAACGACGGTGAGCTTTGGGGAGGAGAAATTTATTTTCAGCCAAAGTCGTGTCTTAGAAGCTGGTTGGAAGGAAGAAGAGACTCCAAGTGCTAAGGTAACGCCTTTTAAGAAAGGGCAGACAATTACACCTAATTTCCGGATTGAAGAAAAACTTACGACACCACCTGCTGCTTTAAGTGAAGGTGCACTTTTAGCACAGATGGAAAAACATGGTCTTGGTACTCCGGCGACGCGGGCGGAAATCATTGAAAAACTGATTAAGTCTGAATTGATGGAACGCAGTGGAAATATGCTCAAGGTTACACCTAAGGGTAAGCAGTTATTGAAATTAGTTAATCCGAGTTTAGTAACACCAGAATTAACTGCTAAGTGGGAAAAACAATTAGAAGATATTGCTCATGGCAAGTTTAGTCGCCAGGCCTTTATTAAGGAAATTACTTCAGAAACTAAGTTATTAGTGAATGAAGTCAAGTCCAGTCAAGCTAACTACCAAGATTTCTCCTTAACTCAAAAGAAGTGTCCAGACTGCGGCGCTCAATTGCGGGAAAAGAATACCAGGGACGGTAAGATTTTAATCTGTACCAATACGGAATGTTCTTACCGGCGTCGGGCGGAAGCTAAGGTTTCTAATCACCGTTGTCCGCAATGTCATAAAAAGATGCTAATTGTAACAGGTAAGAATGGAGACTACTTCAAGTGTAAGTATGATGGTACCACAGAAAAAATGGAAAAAGGTGGCAAGAAAGGTAAAAAGAAGATGACCAAGCGGGAAGAACGTCGCCTAATGCAAAAGATTAATCAAGATAACGAACCACAAGAAAGTGCCTTAGCTCAAGCGCTCAAAGCAGCTATGGGTAAGTAAAGCAAAAATGCTGAGGATATCCACCTCAGCATTTTTACTTGAAAATTGTCGTATAAACCAATAAAAGTAAATTGAACCACATAATATGGTACCAAGTTTGAAAACGACGCTTTTCAAATTTCATTTTTTCTTTCTGAAAAAAGGCATCGAACTTGGGAGCATAGCTGTGGTGTAACTTTTGATAAAGTCGCTGTCTTTGTAGCCAGCGATGAAATTTTTCCGAAAACTGTGCTAAACAGAAGATTCCGGCTAAAAAGAAGGGAATCTGTGGTAGGACAGGTAACATCAAGCCTACTCCCGTCAAGACGAAAAAGACGATGGCCAAGACTAGCCATAATGAACGTTTAAAATACTTCATGGCAACACCTCACTTACCAAATCATGTGTAATTAATTCTAAGATAATTATAACATCAATAAAACGTTTACAAAAGAGGGAGCTAAATCTTAAAGAAAAAGAAAGGACCTGTATGGATTTTAAAAATCAATATCAAGTTGCTCGAAAATTCCTTAAGACTAAGGATTATTCTCAAGCGCAAGCCCTGTATGCCGAGCTTTACCAGCGCATGCCGGATTATAAATCAGTCCGTTACTTTTATGCGAAAACCTTATTTTTATTAAAACATAAAACTCAGGCTCTACAGTTGTTAGATGAATTTCTAGCTAGTCGCAAAGAAACTAATCGAGGTTCAGCCTTCCTCCTCCGGGCGCAAATTCGTTTCAAGCAAAAGCATTATGAACTAGCTCGTCAAGACCTTGCGCAGGCACGAAATTATGGTAAGCAACTACAAAGAATTGCTAAGTTACATGCGAAGCTTCCACCACGCAAAAAACAACCGGCTAGAGGTGAGTATCCTCGCTATGTAAAGATAAAATTAGAGCGTTATAGTAGCAGTCAAGCACCGATCTGTCGTAGCCAAGAACCGTTTTTTAGGGGTAAGTATCTTATCTTAACCCATTTGACCAATGCTCAAAAAGAGCAGCTTGCTTCCAAACAATGGTTAGAGTTATACCTTAACGAACCTCAGGAAGGTCAGGTAAAAAATTATTTGACCTGTCAGGTACTCGATGATCGCGACTATTATCGTAAGTATTTACCTCAGTTAAAGTCTTGGTATCAAATTACCAGGTTCAATGACTACTTAGAAGAAGATAAATACTTTCACGATAAGTGGGCACGTTCTAAAGTTTTTGCCTTACTATTAACACGAATCTTTAGTCAGACGGAAATTCACCAAAACCTTCTTCAAGCCGATTTACTTAGTGAAATGGAGGAACATCACTTAGCAGCTTGTTTGGATTTGGTCAAACTTAAGCAAAGTGGTGAAAGCTTACCTTTAAGTCAAGCTGACCAAATTGAGGATTTGGATTTACTGCGAGATTTTGGCTTTATCTGTGCTCAAAATTGTCAAAATACTATTCATCTTGCAGATAAATGTCACTACGAAAGGAAAATATTGGCCTTGCTAAAAGCTCAGTCTAAAATGGCTTTACCCTTTAAGCACCCAGAAAAAGGCCTCCGTCCCACCCGAGAACAATTAGCATTCATGAAATGGCTCTATGCTCAGAAAAATAGGGTGGTTTCGCTTTTGGGGGTTGGAGGCAGTGGTAAGACTTTTACTTTGGGAAAGATTCTGGATAGTGACAAGGTTTTGGCTTTAGCACCTACCCATAAAGCCCGTCTTAATTTGTCTGCTCATGGTTTTAAGCATAATCAAACGATTCAAAGTCTCCTCTACCAAGCTGAAAACAAGCAAGAGTTTGAGCCTAAGCAACCTTACCAAGTGATTGTGATTGATGAAGTCTCTATGGTAACTACGGAAATGTTGGCCAAGCTAGTTGATTTTTTAGGGACGGATTATCGCTATCTTTTAGTCGGCGATGATCAACAATTACCCCCAGTAAGTCAAGACGAAGATGCGCTAACAGTTTGTGGCAATCTCATGTATTTCCTCAAGCAAAAGTCGGCGACTTTTTATTTTCAAGCTAATTTACGTTGCCAAAATCCCGCTACAAAGGATTTAATTAAGCAGGTAAGGCAAAAAGATATCCAAGCTTTAGCTCACAACACTGCTTTTAAAGAAGTAAGTTTTCAAGCCATGATTAACGCTAAAAGTCAAAAGCTTAGTAACGAAGCGTGTCTTATTCTGGCTCATACTAACCGGATGGTAGCCGAAATTAATCGGATTTTTTGGGAAAAGTTACCTGCTCCCAATCAGGAAAAAACGCCCTTTTTTATACGGGGCTCTTATGGAAGAGGTGGATTTTTTGTGGGGGCACAGGTTGTTTTTTACCAAAATGATGATGCTAGCCAAGAATATGGTTATACTAATAGCGAATTTGGGCAGGTTACAAAGTTAAGCCAAGAAAAATATCAGATTTTTGTGGAGGTTGAAACTTCTCAAAGAACGTATAAGTTACCACTCAAACGCGCGGAAGAAGATTTGCTCTTGGCCTATGGTTTAACTGTGCATAAAGCCCAAGGAAGTGGTGCTGAGCAAGTCTATATTACAGAATTATCCGATTTTAAATTGGCTTATACAGCCGTTTCACGAAGTAAGAATCAACTATACTTTTGTGGGTGTGACCGTCAAGCTTTGTTAGCGGCGGTTAACTACCAACCACATGAAAAAGTAAATATCTATTAAAATAATGGGGGACTGGGAATGCAAGGAGAAAAACAATATCGTTACGGCGAATTTATTACTAAAATTGAAAATGATAGTCAGCTTCAGATTTCTGACTTTGTGATTTTAACTTGCGCGATTGGGATTGCTAGTGTGGGTTTGAATATGAATTCGGTGGCCACGATTATTGGAGCTATGTTAATTTCACCTTTGATGGGACCGATTTTAGGCCTGGGGGTGGGGTTAGCAGCTTCACATCGTCAATTATTTTTTAAAGCTGCTTTAGCTTTAATTATTGAAGTAACTATTAGTCTTTTGGCCTCGACACTATACTTTAAACTTACCCCTATTACGGTAGGTGGAAGTGAAATCTTAAATCGGACCGCACCTACCTTATGGGATGTTTTAATTGCTGTTTTTGGGGGCACCGCAGGGGTAATTGGGGCGACTAAAAAGCAAGCAAATAACATTGTTCCTGGGGTGGCAATCGCTACGGCCTTGATGCCACCGCTATGTACTGCTGGTTATGGTTTAGCTCAGGGAAACCTAACTTACTTTGGAGGTGCTTTATATCTCTTTTTGATTAATTCCTTTTTTATCATGTTAACAGCTTGGTTAGGAATTAAATTTATCTATCGCCAAAAGAATCAAGTTGTAGAACGTCGCCCATTGATGCGTTTCATCACCATTGTAATGATTGCTTTGGGAGGGATTCCAAGTTTAGTAACGACTAAAAATGTAGTTCAAGAAACAATTGCCCAAAGTAACATCCAAACGATGATTGCTGAGGAATTTAAGCAAGGAACAATCATTTCCCAAAGTATCGATGTTAAAAGCAAGAAGATTAGACTCTCTATTGCACAAGCTAATCTCAATCGTCAGGAAATTCAGAAAATCAATCACGCAAAAAGTAAGTACAATTTACAAGATTATGACTTACAAATTATTCAAGTGGCAGACTTAAATCAACTAACAAGTAGTGAATACAGCAAGTATATCAATAATTTAATTAATAATAATCGTAAGGACTACCAAGCCAAACAAGAGGTGAGTTTTACTAAAAAACTAGACAAGGTGCGACAAGTTGCTCAAGCTGAGCTGGGGAAAAAGTTCACTAAAGTCACTTTACAAACTAACTATGATGTTTCTGCTGAGCAGATAGTCCAAAGTTATGATGTAGAAATTATTGTTAAAGATAAGCTTAGTGATAGTCAAAAAGGAAAAGTAATAAAGAAGATTAAGAAAACTCTAAAGCAAGTTGATCAAATTAAATTTACCGTAAAGTAAGTAAAAATCCTTATCCAATTTTTTTCAAAGTGTTACACTAGAATTACAAATAATTTTTCTAGTGGAAGTGTATTATATTATGATGTTAGATAACTTGGTTTTAAAAAAAGTTTTAAAGAATTCTTTTAATATTCCAGTGGCTGTAACGTATCCAGATGGTAAGACTGAACAGTACGGAGGAAAGGGGCAACCTGAGGTTAAAATCAAATTGAATGAAAACATCGCAGTTAAGGATTTAACCAGTAATGCCTCGATAACTTTAGGTGAAGCTTACATGGATGGTAAGATTGAAATTGACGGTTCGATTCAAAAAGTAATCTTATCTGCTTATCAATCAGCCGATTCCTTTTTACGAAGTAGTAAATTTCGTCGTTTCCTACCTAAGCAAAAGCATACCCAGGCTAAGTCTAAAGAAGATGTGCAAAGTCACTATGACTTGGGAAATGACTTCTATGCTTTGTGGTTGGATCCAAGTATGACCTATTCTTGTGCTTACTTCGAAAATCCTCAAGTTACGTTGGAAGAAGCACAATTAGCTAAGGTACACCATATCTTAAAGAAACTAGATCCTAAGCCAGGACAAACACTGCTAGACATTGGTTGTGGTTGGGGCACTTTGATGTTGACAGCGGCTAAGGAATATGACTTAAAAGTTGTTGGTATTACTTTAAGTGAAGAACAAGCTAAGGAAGTCAAAGCCCGTATTAAAGCTGAAGGTTTAGAGAATCGCGCCCAAGTGATTTTGGAAGATTACCGGCAATTGGAGCACGAACCCTTCGACTATATTACCAGTGTGGGGATGTTTGAACACGTCGGTCCAGAAAATTTGGCCGAATACTTTCAAACAGTCTACAAATACTTGGCTGACGATGGGGTGGCTTTAATTCACGGAATTACCCGGCAACAGGGTGGTGCCTACAACGGTTGGATTAATAAATACATTTTCCCTGGTGGTTACATCCCTGGGATGACTGAAATTTTGGGCCGGATCGTAGATTCTGGTTTACAAGTTGCTGATATGGAAACCTTACGTCGTCACTATCAAAAAACTTTGGAAATTTGGGACCGCAACTTTAAGCAAGCGCTCCCTGAAGTTGAAAAAAGTCATGACCAACGCTTCATTCGCATGTGGGACTTATACTTACAAGCTTGTGCGGCTTCCTTTGAATCAGGAAATATTGACTGTATCCAATATCTCTTGACTAAAGGTGCTAGTGGTCAAAACTTACCAATGACACGGGATTACATGTTAGGTTAAGAGGTATTTAGACCGTAAAAAAATTCTCTACAAATCTGTTTTTTATGATTGACTAATGAACGATTTTTATATAATATAGTAACTGGTATTGTTTGCCCCACAGTGAGCCCCGTTAAACTTATTGTTTGTCAAACATGCATACACATAATAATGGAGGAAATTAAACGTGCGTACAACATATATTGCAAAACCAGGCGAAGTAGAACGTAAATGGTATGTCGTTGATGCGACAGATGTTCCTTTGGGACGTTTATCTACTGTTGTTGCTTCCGTATTACGCGGTAAGAACAAGCCAACTTTCACACCAAACGTAGACACAGGTGACTACGTAATCGTAATCAACGCTGAAAAGGTTGCTTTGACAGGTAAGAAAGCTTCAGATAAAGTTTACTACCACCACTCAAATCACCCAGGTGGATTGAAAGCCCGGACTGCTGGTGACTACCGTGAAAAGGATCCTGAAAAGTTAATTGCCTTATCCGTTAAGGGCATGCTTCCTAAGGGTACTCTTGGCCGTCAACAAGCTAAGAAGTTACACGTTTACCGTGGTGCAGAACACAACAACGCAGCACAAAAACCAGAAGTTTTAGACATTACAAACTTAATCTAATCTAGGAGGAAACGAAATTGGCTCAAGTACAATACATGGGTACAGGTCGTCGTAAGAACTCTGTTGCGCGGGTACGTTTGGTACCTGGTACAGGTAAGATCGTTATGAACGGCAAACCAGCAGAAGAATACATTCCATTTGCAAACTTACGTGAAGTTATGGTACAACCATTCAGCGTTACTGAAACTAAAGGTGCATACGATGTTTTAGTTAACGTTAATGGTGGTGGTTTCTCAGGTCAAGCCGGTGCAACTCGTCACGGGATTGCACGTGCTTTATTACAAGTAGACCCAGACTTCCGTCCAGTATTGAAGTCAGCTGGCTTACTCACACGTGATGCACGTATGAAAGAACGTAAGAAGCCAGGTCTTAAGAAGGCTCGTAAAGCTTCACAATTCTCAAAACGTTAATATATACTGTCATATCAGTATTTTGGAACACTTCATGGTTCACCCCATGGGGTGTTTTTTTGAGAATTTGTATTCAATAACATTCTATAGAGGGTGATATGAAAATAGGAAACTGGTTTTTTATACGGAAAATTTAATGTTATTAATTCAAAAGTATATTAAATTTCAAGGCTACGAAAGGCAATTTCTCCCATAAGCATAGCAACGTTATTAGCTGAATTGACATAGACTTGAGTAACTGAACGGTCGCTATGAGTTAATGCTTCAGAAATTGTTTCTAATGATACCTGCTATTGTGTATAATGACGATATAACAATAGAAAATATACCTGAAAAAGCCTATTAATATGTTATTAATGTCAAGTCTGCGATTGAATGGATTATGGAACAATACCAGATTAAGACTGATAAAAAGTCTGGTATTACAGATAATCCTAATGATTTTAGTAATGATCCTAAGTACATTTTCAATCTTTTGTTACGGATTATTAATGTTTCTGTTCAAACTGTTGATTTAGTTAATAGTTTGCCTAAACTTGAGGTTATTGAATAAGTTCTGAAAGGGGAATTTTGTTTTTGTCAAATAAAAGTAGCCCAAAGACTATTTTTAGTCTGGATGATAATGGACATGTCCAGAGCTTAGATTTTCTAAAAGCATTCTCTATTTTTACAATAGTGGTAATGCACATGGTTCAAAGTTATATAGAGGGAATAAATGGGCTGGTTGTAACAGCATCTTCCTTGGGTGGAACAGGGGCTCATATGTTTCTTTTTGCTTCGGGGTTTGGATTATATCTAAGCTATTTAAAACATAAAACAAGTTTTTTGGAATTTGTAAAAAGAAGATTGTGGAAAATTTATGTTCCATACATTATTATTGTGATAATATCTTTCTTTCTGCCTTGGATGTACTATGAACAAGACAGAGTTCAAGCCTTGCTGAGTCATATCTTTCTTTATAAGATGTTTATTCCGAGATATGAAGAGAGTCTTGGAGCTCAACTTTGGTATATCTCAACATTATTTCAACTTTATTTGCTTTTCATACCACTTTGTAAGCTTCGTGAGAAGGTAAGTGGTAAATACTTTATAACTGGTGCGTTTATTATTAGTATGTGCTATTCGTTTTTTATTGTAGCTACCGGCTTAAGTAGTGAACGAATATTTAATAGTTCCTGTATTCAATTTATTTGGGAGTTTTGTTTAGGGATGGAGATTGCACGTCTTTTAAAATCGGGGAAGAAGTTAGAACTTAGTACTTTACAGTTGTTTATAATCGCAATAATTGGGCTTGGTATGGATGGCTTAATTGCGATTAAGATACCTTCATTTAAAGCATTTAATGATATATTTGCTTCATTTGGTTACATGGCTGTAGCACTGTTATTATATAGGCTTTTTGGTAATGCTACTAAAAAGCTATGGAAGGATTTTTGTAAGTATTCATATGAATGGTACTTAGTGCATATGGCGGTCTTCTCAACTATGTGGTTAATAGCACCCAATGGATTAAATAAGCAGTTATTGTTTGGTATATTTGTGATTCTTATCAGTTATTATGTGGCAGTTGTATACTGGTACTTAGTTCATAGGGTAATCAGAGTATGAAGTAAAATTGATTTGAAAAAAATAGGCACAAATTAATGTACCTATTATTCAATGAAAGTAGATATTTATTATAGGGTGAATTTTGGTGTTTTTCGGCTAAATTTGTTGGTAATTTGGTAATAATTCACCCTATTTAAATGAAATCAGTTGAAACTGTATGAAAATTTTTGAATTGTAAAGTTATGAAAAGCCTTGATATTAAAGTGATTTGAGTTTAAATGAAATAAAATTTTTTAGAGCCAGGTCTTAAGAAAGCTCGGAAGGCTTCACAATTCTCAAAACGTTAATATATACTGTTATATCAACGTTTAAAAGCACTTCATGGTTCACACCATGGTGTGTTTTTTTGTATATTTTTAAATTATATCCTTAATTAAATTAATATGAACTTTGCCATTCTCACTATAAAACTTAAGAATTATGTAAAAATAGTGTGGAAATTTTATGAAGAGATACTATATAATTAACCCGTACTATGTGGAGGTTGATTATGAAAAAATTACTTTGTCTAATCACATTGATTATTGGTTTAGGGACCTTTTCTACTGTTCAAGCAAAAAAAGTAACTTGGGTTAAGGCGCAGGGTGAGGCGAGCTTTCCAATTCTAATGTATCACAGTATTGATAATGTTCCAGGAAACGGGTTATGTGTTCCAAAGGAGCAATTAGAAGAGGAAATGGCTTGGCTTCATAAAAACGATTACTATACTCTAACACCTAAACAGGCTATTCGAGTCCTAACAAAAAATGAAGTTCCAAAGGATAAAAAGATTGTTTGGATTACTTTTGATGACGGTTATGCTAATAACTATACGGTGGCTTTACCAATTTTGAAGAAGTACAAATTAAAAGCCACCGTTAACATGATTACTTCTTCAATTAATACTAATGGTATGTTGACAACTGACCAGATTAAAAAAATGCAAAAGACCAAACTTATTTCTTTTGAAAGCCATACAGTTAGGCACGTAGATTTGCGAACACTAACACCAGAACAACAAGATAATGAGGCGGTAGATTCTAAGAGAACTTTGCAAAAAGATTTTGGTATCAACAGTCGATCCTACTGTTATCCTGCCGGTCGTTATAATGATTATTCAAAAGTTGCTGCTAAAAATGCGGGCTACAAGGTAGCATTAACTACTCAGCCAGGTTGGGCTAAAGCTTCTGATGGACTTTATGACTTGAAGCGAGTTCGAATTCCTGCACAAATGACATTAGATTCATTTATTGAATCAGTTGCATATAAATAATCAAACAGACGCTGAAAAAGCATTAGCAGGTAATGCAATTTTCAGTGCCTGTTTATTTGTTTAGGGGATAGTTATGAGATATGTAATCGCAAACTCAAGACTAAGTAGGAACGAATAGAGAAATTAGGGGATAGTTTGAGTTGGTAGGATCCCCAGAGGATTGATAAGTTACAAAAATTGATCGTTGGATATGATTAGCTAAATGGTATTAGCACTTCAGAATACACCAAGAGATTCTAAAGCAAAAATTTTGACTGCTGGAGGCTGGAAGCGTATATTTAAATTATGACGTGTACAATGTTTTTGCGAAAGGATGAATCTTAATGAAAGAAATTTATTTAGCAGCTGGTTGCTTTTGGGGAGTAGAAGGTTATTTCCGTCAACTGTCTGGGATTATCGAGACTGAAGTGGGGTATGCTAATGGAATTTCAACTAAGACTAACTACCAGTTAGTTGCTTTAACGGACCATGCGGAAACTATTCATCTTAAATATAATCCTGAAATTATCAGTCTTAAGGAAATTTTGCAGCATTATTTCCGTATTATCGATCCATTTTCTGTTAATCGTCAAGGAAATGATCGTGGGCGTCAGTATCGGACTGGAATTTATTATGTTGATCAAACTGATGCCCCTATTGCTCAAGCAATGATGGATGGAGTAAGTGCTAAGCATGACGGAAGAAAATTAGCGGTGCAATTAGAACCTTTGCAAAATTTCATTGTAGCCGAAGATTATCATCAAGATTACTTAATTAAGAATCCTTATGGTTACTGCCACATTGATTTGAACTTGGCGAAAGTACCGTTACGTTAAAAAGATTAGAAGTAGCTCTCATTTTTGGGGGCTTTTTCTTTTGCTAAAAATTAACTTAGCTTTAAGTAAAGCGTGGTATAATGGATAGAAGAATTTAAAATGGGAGGCTTATGTTTTGAATATTGGACTTTTTACAGATACATACTTTCCACAAGTATCTGGGGTGGCGACTAGTATTCGTACAGCCAAAGAAGAGCTTGAAAAGCTTGGGCATAAAGTAATTATTTTCACCACCACCGATAAGGGGGTAGACGTTGAAGAAGATGAAGATATCGTAAGACTGCCAAGTATTCCCTTCTTTGCTTTCACCGATCGGCGAATAGCTTTTGCTGGAGCCAGTGAAGCTTTAGAAATTGCTCGCGAACATAATTTAGATATTATCCATACCCAAACTGAATTTTCTTTGGGCTTAATGGGGATTTCAATCGCTAATAAATTAAAAATTCCCGTGGTTCACACATATCACACGCAATATGAAGATTACACGCGTTACATTGCTAATGGGCTTTTAATTCGGCCTAGTATGGTTAAATATATTGTACGCGGATTTTTGAGTGACGTTGACGGGGTGATTTGTCCTAGTGGTATCGTCAAAAATATTTTACAAGGTTATCAAGTGAAACCGCCGATGCGAGTGATTTCAACCGGGATTGAGTTGGAGAAGTTTCAAACCCGATTTGCAGCAACTGAGATTCAGGCTAAACGTCAAGAACTCGGAATAGCTAATGATGAGATTATGCTCTTGAGTTTGTCGCGGATTTCCTACGAGAAAAACATTCAAGCGGTGATTCAGGCTTTACCTCAAGCTTTAGCAGTTAATCCGAAAATTAAACTGGTTGTGGTTGGAGATGGTCCATATCGCAAACGCCTAGAGGATTTAGTGAGAGAAAATGGGATTGAAGAAAATGTAGTTTTTACTGGGATGGTACCTTCAGATCAAACAGTGCTCTACTACCAAGCGGCGAACTTCTTCATTTCGGCTTCCACTAGTGAAACTCAAGGGCTAACTTATTTAGAAGCTATTGCGTCCCAGACACCAGTTATTGCTCAAAGTAATGCATATTTGGATGATGTGATTTCTGATCCTATGTTTGGCTATCTCTATGCTGACGAAGGGGATTTAGCGGAGGCAATTTTAACGGCGGTGAGTCAAACACCAACAATGACGGCTGACGCTTATCAAGCTAAATGTTTCGAAATTTCTGCGACTCACTTCGGGCAAGAGTTGGAAAAATACTATGGTGAGCTCATTGCGCATAATAATTTTCGCTTAGCTAGTTATGGTGGGGAGAAGTCTTTTCCGAAGGCTCTGACTTACTTACCCAAGCGGGTTTTTAAGTATTTAACTAAACGTAATAGCAGTCATAATATGCATGACGAACAGATAACGCCGAGTAGATCAGAATTATCCTTGGGAATGAAGGAACCGATGAATATTCTCTTTTCGATTGATGATGGTTATGTCGAACAGTTTAAGGTGACACTTTATTCCTTGTATCAAAATTCAGATAATCCGGAGTTAGATGTCTATGTTTTGCAAAAGCAAAAGCTTGCTAAAACGGTGGAGATTCAGAAATTTTGTAATCAACTCGAAATTAACTATCACCCAATTATTATTGGGGAGAGAGCCTTTGAAGATGCACCAACAACTGATCGCTATCCGGAAACTATTTACTATCGTTTATTAGCACATGAATATTTACCAGAGACATTGGACAAAATTTTGTATTTAGACGCCGATATTTTAGTAACCAATGATATTTCCCCACTTTATGATTTAGAAATTAATGATTATTTGTATGCGGCAGCGAGTCACGTTAATGAAAATGGTTTGGTGGATATTGCTAATAAGGTGCGCCTAGAAAATTATCAGGCAAAGACTTATTATAACTCTGGAACGTTATTGATGAATTTAAAGAAGATTCGTCAGGAAGTTAAACGCCAAGATATTTTAGACTATATTCGTCATAATGATTACAGGTTATTTTTGCCGGACCAGGATGTTCTAAATGCTTTGTACGGCCATAAAATTTTCCAAGTGGCGGAAGAAATTTATAATTTTGATACTCGCTACTTTACCCAGTATGAATTACAAAGTAAGGGCTACTGGAATTTAGATCGGGTAATTAAAGAAACGGTTTTCTTGCATTTTTGTGGGCGAGAAAAGCCATGGCTCTCCGATAATCCTCGGGGAAATTTCTTTGATTTATACAAACATTACCAGCATTTGGTCGCTAAAATGGAATGCTAAATTAAGACGGAAAAAATTTTACAAGTCAAAAACCTTAAGAAATCAGGTTCTAAAAGCGATGATTTCCTAAGGTTTTTTATCAAAGTAAACTCCGTGGTATGATATTAAGAAATAATAACGATAAATTTGAGGAAGAAAATATGTATGATAAAAAGGATGCCGTCCAAGTTTTGGTGGTCTTGGTGACCTATAATCGCCAGGCAACCTTGCTCAAGACTTTAGCAGCGTTAATGCAACAAAGTCATCAGCCGGCGGGAATTTTGATTTTAGATAATTGTAGTACCGATGAGACTATCCCGGCTTTGAAAGCCCAGGGATTCTTAAAAGAAGATGTTAAAAAATCGCAACTCTATATGAATCATGACGCAAGGGGTTATCAGTACTTTTATCAAAATGAGTTCAATGCGGGGGGCTCTGGAGGCTTTGCTAAGGCTATCGAACTGGCCACCAGCTTATCGGAAAAGTATGATTATGTTTGGGTTATGGATGATGATGTTTTACCTGAGACTGACTGTTTAGAAAAATTATTGGCGCCGATGCTACCTGGACAAGTCGATGTAACCATTCCTTGTCGGGATGATGCTAATTATCGCGATAGTGCGATTGTGAAATTTGAATTGGGTAAATTAGGGCAATACATCACTGAAACACAAAAACAACGAGTCTTTAGCCCTTTTACTAAGGAAACTTATGTCGTGGAAGATATGACCTTTGAAGGTCCTTTAATTGCCATGGATTTAGTGAAGCAGGTAGGTTTGCCGGATGCAAGTTATTTTTTGTTATATGATGATTCAGATTACGCCCAAAGACTACAAGCACATAGTCAAATTTTATATGTGACGGCTGCCAAGTTACACCGGCAACTATCGACCTTAGAACAACAGTTCCCGAGTGGCAAGTATTTCTATAATTGGAAGGACTACTACCAGGTGCGTAATAATATTCTTTTTAATAAAAAGTATGGTCAAACTTGGGCGGTCCGCCACTTGAGTCAATTTATGATTGGGCCACGTCTATTAATCCGTTCAGCCCGCAACCGGAGTCTCAAAAATGACGGACCTTTGATTATTAAGGCTTGGAAGGATGGGATTTTAGGTAAGACAGGAATGAGAGTGGGTCCGAATTACTAATGGAAAAACAAGAAGTTAAAATTTCAATTATTGTACCTTTTCATAATGGTCAGGCATTTATGGCTCGATTTTTAGCTACTTTTAAGGCTCAAACTTACCAAAATTTTGAATTAATCATGGTCGATGACGGCTCTACGGATGCTTCTGTTCAGATCTTGGAAGCAGAGCGGGGATCTTTAAAGCTGAAACTATTCCGAATTGGTAATCACGGCGTTTCACACGGGCGCAATGTAGGTTTGCAGCAAGCAAGTGGTGATATTATTGGTTTTTGTGATATTGATGACCTGGTACATCCGCGTTTATTAGAAATCGTGCAGCAAGTCCATCAAGCTAGCCACCAGGTGACTGTTGTACATGCGCAGGTGATTAAAGCGAATGAGGTCGGCGCCTTTCTAAATAAAGATAATGAACATGTGATTGTTAAAGATTGGGATCGAGCAACTCTTTTTACCCAAATGAACTTTAATGATCGTGAAATTTTTGGTTCAGTGTGGAATAAGTTTTTTTCGGCTTCAGTACTCAAAGGCTACATTTTTAATGAAGACTTAACACTTTATGAAGATGCCAACTTTATTTACCAGGTGGTGGCCAGTCAAGCAAATTTAGTTATTAAAGAGGTGCCACTGGCTTTATATGGATATTACTATAACGAAAATAGTGTTACTATCAGTGAAAATCCTGATTGGTTGTATACAGCAGCTGGCGAATTGCGTTACGCGCAAGCAATTCAGGATATCTTGCGCCAGCAGGAGTCCAATTTAACGACCAAGCAAGTCAAGCAACTGCAAGCCAAACTATTTCGCTTGGCGCTCTATCCCTTGTATCGTCGCAATTATCCTTCCAAAGTAGCGTTTATTCAACTTAAAAAGTTGTGTCGGCGTTACTTTGGAACTTACTTAGTATGGTATCAGGAAGATACCTTTCAAAAATTTAAGAAGAGCCTGCAATTTTTATTAGTCATGTTGAGGAGAAAATAATGGCAAATATTTTACATTTATCAAGAACCATGGGACAGGGGGGGGCCGAAAAGGTCATTTACCAAATTTGCAAAGATGATCAGTCTGACCGTCATTTTGTAGCCTCCTGTGGAGGTTTTTATGTGCCTTTACTAGCTGCTCAAGGGGTCAAGCACTTTGAAATTCCTGATACGGTGGTTAAAAGTCCTGCCAATATTTTGCGGACGTTGATGACTTTGCGTCGCGTAGTTAAAGAAGAAAAAATTGATATCGTGCACAGTCATCACCGTTTAGGTGCGGTGTATGGACGTCTGCTGCAAATGCAGTTTCGGAATTTAAAGCACCTTTATACCGCTCATAATGTTTTTTTAGATAGCCAAAAAATGATGGCATTTGCCCTCGAAAAAGCAACTATTGTGGCTTGTGGTAAGACGGTAGCACAAAATTTGGAAGAAGTTTACCATATTGCTCCTGAAAAAATTACTGTGATTCATAATTCGATTGAAAAGCCAGTCGTAAGCGGTACCGTACCTCAAGCTCTATTAACTGCCAAAGCAAGCGGCCGTTACTTAATCGGTAGTATCGGGCGTTTAACGGAACAAAAGGGGATGGATATTTTTATTCGTGCACTTCAAGAGGTTAGCCAAGTACACTCGGAGGTTTTAGGTGTGATTGTCGGTGACGGAGAAAAGCGCGCAGAACTTGAAAAGTTGGTAGCTGATTTAGGCCTGACCCAGCAAGTTTTATTTTTGGGTAATCAAACCGTTGTGCCCGCAATTTTGCAGGAGTTAGAATTCGTGGTGCTGGCTTCACGTTTTGAGGGCTTTCCTCTAACACCGCTAGAAGTTTTTGCTAGTGAAAAAACCCTGATTGTCTCGGATATTCCTAGCAATTTGGAAATTGTTCATGCTGGCGTAGAAGGTTTGAGTTTTCGTAGTGAAGATAGCCAGGACCTGGCCCAAAAAATCTTAACTATGATGCAAGTTGATCGGGAAAAAATGGCGGTTTGTGGGGCCAAAGCCTATGCTCAAGAGTTTAGTTATACCAAATTTATTTTGGCCTATCAGGCGCAGTATCAAAAAATAAGTGGAGGAAAAGTAAAATGATTCCCAAACATATTCACTATTGCTGGTTTGGGGGCAAGCCACTCCCCCGCCATGTTAAAAAAAATATTGTTACTTGGAAAAAGGCCTGTCCAGATTATGAAATTACTGAGTGGAATGAAAGTAACTTTGATGTGCATGCGCACCCTTTCATGGCGCAAGCATATGATCAAGGGCAATGGGCCTTTGTATCAGACTATGCGCGCCTACAGGTGATTTATGAGCAGGGTGGAATATACTTGGATACAGACGTGGAATTATTGCGTAACCTAGATTTTTTGTTAGAAAATGATTTTTACGCGGGCATGCAACAAGATATTCAAAAAATCAATACAGGTCTTGGTTATGGAGCTAAAAAACATAGTCCAGTAGTTAAGGCTATGTTAGCAGCCTATGACGGGCTAGTTTTTGACCCTCAGCAAAAGGAAACTTTGGCCTGTCCTAACTTAAATACGATGGCTATCGAATCTTATCAGATTCAAAATAAGCAAACAGAGAAGGTACGAATCTTACCAGCTACTTATCTTGATCCGATTGCGCCAGGCGATGAGGTGGAAAATCTTCTGACGTCAGAAACGATTTCCATTCACCACTACTTGGCGAGCTGGGGGACGAAGCAACAACAACGTCGGCGACGCCTGATATCTTGGCTAGGGCAAGCGCGCGTTATGAAGCTCCGACGCTGGGTTTTAAAAAATTTACGCAAATAAAAGTCTGTGGGTAATCGATTTATTAAATTACTATTTCATCTTAATTCTAATCTAATATCTGAAGTTAGCGCGCTAGAAGTGAGTCTGCACCCAGAATATTAGAAATATTCAGAATTATTTGAAAATGCTAAACACAGAATTTTATGAGCAACCAAAAAAACCTTAAGAAATTATGTTTCCTAAAACGTTGATTTCTTAAGGTTTTTACTATTTTTAGAAAAGATAGTTATGTGTCTAGTAGCGAGTTTCTTGGCGCTTTTTATTGGCATTGTAGGCATCGACAGCTTTGGAGAAGCTAGCGGTAAAACGATCCCCAAACCCAACGGGAGCTGTGAAGAAAGCTTGGTAGGAAGCGCCTAAATGGTTAGCCAATTCTTCTTCAGAAAAGTTGGCTTTGAAAGCTTTGATGGTCCGTTTGTTGTAACCAAAGGCGATAGAATATGGTAGTACTTCAGCCCAGTAATCGATATCACCATGCTTTTTCATGTCAATTTTGTCTAAATCACGTAAGGTGTGACGGAAAGCGCGTAAGTGCGTGATAGCTTCAACCCCGCGTGGTGTGTATGGTGAATGGTGGCGGTAGTAGTAGGCAAAGACGCCAGCTTGTACAAGAAGGGCTAAAATAGCGAGACTCGTAAGTAAGAAGGTTTGACTATTGCCTAAGAAAATAGCCGCAACCAAAAAGGTAACGGAAACCAAAGCCAAGATTGAATTCCAAGCTAAAGTCCGGGCACTCTTAGAATTGACATATTTGTGAGCTTTAGCAGCAGTAAGTACACCGGCTTGCCATTCTTCAAAGACATAAGACATTTGTTTTTCGCCTCGTCTGGAAGCCCCGTATTTACGTAGTTGCTCTAAGGTAACTTTTTGACCATCACCCACAACGTTAAAGAGTAAATCTGTTACGACGTCTGTATTGGTCAAACTTTCATCTAAGAGGGTTAATTGGTAGTCATCTTTTTTGCGATCGACTGGTTGAATCGCAATTTTTTTCTTGATGGCTAATTCTAAAAGGTAAGCCCCTAAAGCGTTATTATCGGGTACGTTGTCCGAGTAAACGGCTTGGGCGATGAAAGGTGGCAAGGCGGGCAAGTCATATGAGTGTGGGGGATTGGCTTCGGGCCACGGTTGACGACTTTCGGGGTGGCGCCATAAGAAGATGAGCCAAGCAAAAGCGAAGACTAAACCAATTAAAAGGGTAATTAAAGGCTGGAAGAAGTTAGCTTGGGCTTTTTGATGTGCTTTAGCTTGTGCCTGGTCTTTCCAACTTTGAACGGTATTTTTTGCCTGATTTTGATAGTTTTGTTTGGAAACTAAAGTGTTATTGACAGTTGCACTGGTTGGGAAGGTGGTTAGAAATTCTAAACTCGTTTTCGCTGGTAATTGCTTAGCGGCAATGGTTACTCGGCCTTTAGGTTGGTTAACTGTAACCTTGGTTTTAGCGTCTGAGTTAGCCCAGGCTTGTAATGGTGAAATTTTACCATCAGCAAACTTTAAGCGAATGTGAACATTATTTAAAGGTGTGTTCCATTGGTCGCCAATAACCTGCCAATTTAAAGCAGCGGTATCTGTGTAGTTAGTAATGCCTTGGGAGAGGTGGTAAGTATAGTAAAAAGTGGCAGTGGCATCAGAAATTTGATGATAGACCTTAATGCGTAAACCATTTTCATTGTTAATGACACTGTAGGTGTCGTTACTGCCATCATCTCTTTGACTTAGTTGATAGGATTTACCATCTTGTTGGACCACCACACTTGGAATGGTGGTGGTTGCCCCGTCCATGATTGGTTGGTTGAGGTAAACCGCATTGGTTTGTCCGTTTTTGAAAGTATAAGTAACGGCTTGGCTGATATCAGCAGAACCGTCCTTTTGAATATTAGCCGTTACATCATAATTTGTAATGGTATAATTACCGCTAGCGGCGATGGTTGTTACACGAAAGAGTAAACCACTAGCGAGGATTAGACTAAAAAAGCATAACTTTTGAAAAAATTTAGTCATATTAATTCCTCCTTATTTTTTTCAAGTCTATTATCTCAAATTTAAAGCAAAAAAGATATAGTTAGCCGATTTCTTGAGGCAAAATTAACCATATTCAAGGTTAGAGTTTTATGGTAAAATATGTTCAAATGGACTTTGCGTTATTTTTAAAATTAATCATAAAATAAGCTAAAAAGATAAAATTAGGAGGATAATATGGCTGACGTAAAATACAAACGCGTTGTGATGAAATTGAGTGGAGAAGCTTTAGCAGGTGCTCAAGGTCATGGGATTAATCCGCCGGAAATTCGGAAAGTGGCTGAAGAAATCAAAGAAGTTCACGATTTAGGCGTTGAAATTGCGATTGTCGTTGGTGGTGGTAACATGTGGCGTGGTGAAGCTGGGGCTCAAATGGGAATGGAACGTGCCCAAGCAGACTACATCGGGATGTTAGGTACGGTCATGAATGCCTTGGCTTTACAAGATAATTTGGAAAAAGTTGGGGTACCAACGCGTGTGCAAACTGCGATTGAAATGCGTCAAATTGCTGAACCATATATCAGAAGAAAAGCTGTTCGTCACTTGGAAAAAGGGCGGATTGTGATTTTTGCAGCGGGGACAGGTTCGCCTTACTTCTCAACTGATACGACGGCTGCTTTACGTGCGTCAGAAATTAATGCTGATGTTATCTTGATGGCGAAAAATGGGGTTGACGGGGTCTACTCTGCTGATCCTAAGCATGATGCTGAAGCGCAAAAATTTGAAAAATTAACACACATGGAAATTATCAACAAGGGCCTGAAAGTGATGGATACTACCGCTTCTTCACTTTCCATGGATAACGATATTCCTTTAGTTGTCTTTAACATGAATGAACGAGGCAACATCAAGAAGGTTGTTGAAGGTCAAAATGTTGGTACAACAGTAGAAGGGAAATAATATGGACGCTATTTTAGAAAAAAATCAAGCAAAAATGGTTAAAGCTGAAGAAGCTTTACAACGTGAGTTAGGTAACATTCGGGCCGGCCGGGCCAATGCCAGTTTGTTAAATCGGGTCATGGTTGATTACTATGGCGCCCCTACACCTTTGAACCAAATGGCACAAATTTCAGTGCCTGAAGCTCGGGTTTTATTGATTACGCCTTACGATAAATCATCTTTGAAAGACGTCGAACATGCTTTATTGGCTTCTGACTTGGGTTTAACCCCAGCTAATGATGGTTCTGCCATCCGTTTGGTAATTCCACAATTAACAGAAGAACGCCGGAAGGAATTAGCAAAGGAAGTTAAGGCAACTTCTGAAAAGGCGAAGGTTGCGGTGCGTAACATTCGTCGGGATATGATGGATGCTTTGAAGAAGGCCCAAAAGAACGGTGACTTAACTGAAGATGACTTGCGTGACTTGGAAGACCAAGCTCAAAAGTTAACTGATGCTTCCGTGAAAAACATCGATGCCATTACAGCTGATAAAGAAAAAGAAATTCTCCAAGGCTAATAACAAAACGGGGCAAAGTAACTTGCCCCGTTTTCTTACTTATACAAAGGGGTGAAAAAATTGTTTACCAAAATTTTTAAAAACGGTACTGTTCCAGAAACTCAGCTTGATATGCAAAATATTCCTGCCCACATCGCTATTATCATGGATGGTAATGGTCGCTGGGCCAAAAAACGACACATGCCACGCGTGGCAGGACATAAACAGGGGATGGAAACGGTCAAAACCATTACCAAGGCTGCTAGTGATTTAGGGGTTAAAGTTTTAACCCTCTATGCTTTTTCAACGGAAAACTGGAAACGGCCCGAAGGAGAAGTTAAGTACCTGATGGATTTGCCGGAAAAATTTTTCAACAAGTTTGTTCCGGAATTGATTGAAAATAACGTCCGTGTGAAGGTCATGGGTTATACTGAACAGCTCCCCGCATCGACCCAAAAAGCGGTCTTGGATGCCATTGAACAAACCAAGCATTGTACGGGGATGGTCTTGAATTTTGCTCTAAATTACGGGGGGCGGGCCGAAATCGTTACGGCGGTGACGAATTTGGTTCAAATGGCTAATGAGGGCCAACTAGCAGCACAAGAAGTTAGCGAGGAACTTTTGTCTCAACATATGATGACGGCTGACTTAGCCCCCTATACTGATCCAGATTTATTAATTCGGACCAGTGGGGAAGAAAGAATTTCAAACTTCTTGTTATGGCAATTAGCTTACAGTGAAATGGTCTTTATGGACATACTGTGGCCGGATTTTGATCAAGTCGCCTTACAAGAAGCTATTAAAAGTTACCAAGCCCGTAACCGGCGCTTTGGTGGTTTGAAAGAAGAGGAAGAGTAAATGAAACAAAGAGTAATTACGATTATTATTGCAGCGTTAATTTTTATTCCATTATTATTGCTCGGTGGTGCTTGGTTTAACGCTTTGGTAATTTTGATGGGTTTAGTGGCTATGTCTGAAGTTTTACGGATGAAAAAACGCTTGCTAATCTCACCGGAAGCGATTATTTCCTTTCTAGCGGTTTTAGTCATGTTATTACCAAGTTCGGTCCTAGATTTTTTGCCAGACACATTTTCAACCAGTGGAGTCTTTTACTTTTTAATCTTGTGTCTCTTGGTGTATACTGTATTTTCAAAGAACCGTTTTTCTTTTGATGATGCTGGTGCTTTGACTTTAGGAGTGCTTTACCTAGGAAAAGGTTTTTCCTACATGATGGATGCTCGTTCAGAAAGTTTAGCCATGGTTTTATACGCCTTATTTATCGTCTGGATTACTGATAGTGGGGCTTACTTGATTGGCCGGCAAATCGGGAAAAACAAATTAGCACCTAATGTTAGTCCTAACAAGACCTGGGAGGGTTCCATTGGAGGAACGGTGAGTGCCGTGGTCTTATTGGCTATCTACCTTCATTTGTTCCCGGCTGTACAGCAAGGTTACAGCTTTGTTTCCATGTTAGGTTTAACTCTTATTTTCTCAATTGGGGGACAATTAGGGGATTTAGTTGAATCAGCCTTGAAACGTTATTATGGAGTCAAGGACTCGGGTAATATCTTACCGGGACACGGGGGAATTTTTGATCGGTTCGACTCTTCTTTGATTGTCTTACCATTAATGCACTTTGCAGGTTTGTTCTAAGAGAAAGGATGAGTTGATGGTTATTACCATTATTGCCTTTATAGTTGTTTTCGGAATTTTGGTTTTTGTCCATGAATTAGGCCATTATGTGATGGCCAAGCGGGCAGGAATTATGGTCCGAGAATTTGCAATTGGGATGGGTCCCAAAATTTTTTCCTATCGGAAAAACGAAACAACCTACACCATTCGGATTTTGCCCTTAGGGGGGTATGTCCGTATGGCTGGTAACCAAGATGATGAAGAAGAACTTCAAAAGGGAATGCCTTTAACTTTGCAGTTAAATTCTGAGGGACAAGTGACCCAGATTAATACCAGTCAAAAAGTTACCCTTTTGAACGGAATTCCTTTGGAATTGACCGACTGGGATTTAACCGATGGTTTGTGGCTGGAAGGTTATGAAAATGGTCAAGAAGATGAGTTAAAGCGTTACGTCGTGGATCATGATGCTTTAATTGTTGAAAAAGACGGCACACCTTTACAGATTGCGCCACGAGATGTCCAATTTCAAGAAGCAACTTTACCCCGGCGGATGCTAACGAATTTTGCAGGGCCGTTTAATAACTTTTTATTAGCGATTGTTGCATTTGCAGTCGTTGCCTTCCTTCAAGGGGGAGTAGTGACGACCACCACTACTTTAGCCACGGTGCAAAAGGACTCACCAGCCTATGTAGCAGGGTTAAAGAAGGGTGACCGAATTGTTCAAATCAACCAAACCAAGATTAAAAATTGGCGTCAGTTAACACAAAAAATATCCCAAAGTGCTAATCAGGAATTAACAGTGACGGTTAAGCGTCAGGGACACTTACAAAAGTTTCAGGTAACACCGAAGACCAAAGAGGTCTCGGGCCAAAAATCCGTGATTATTGGAATTCAATCCAAACAAAAGTTGAATTCTTCTGTGAGTGCTATGATTGCTTACGGTTTTACTGCAACGTGGGCAACTATTACAGCTGTATTTAGCGCTTTAGGGGCTATGTTTACGCAAGGGTTTAGCTTAAATGACCTTGGTGGGCCGGTAGCTATGTATTCTTTTACCTCGCAAGCCGCTCATTATGGTTTAACCAGTGTAGTTTCACTTTTGGCGCTTTTATCGGTTAACTTGGGAATTATGAATTTACTACCGATTCCAGCTTTAGATGGTGGTAAACTAGTCTTGAATATTGTCGAGGCCATTCGACGTAAACCATTAGAAGAAAAGGCGGAATTAACGATTACCTTGGTTGGGGTCGCTTTCCTCTTGATTTTAATGGTTCTAGTAACTTTAAATGATTTACACCGCTTCTTCTTTTAATTGAGCGGTTTAAAAAAGGAGAATTATTGTGAAACAATCAAAAATGTTAATTCCAACCTTAAAGGAAGTGCCTTCCGATGCGGAAGCAATTAGCCACCAATTAATGTTGCGTGCAGGCTACATCAAACAGGTTTCTGCCGGGATGTACGCTTACTTGCCTTTGGCTAACAAAGTTTTATTAAAGATTGAAAATATTATTCGTGAAGAAATGGAAAAGATTGATGCGGTCGAAATGTTGGCGCCCGCAGTCTTGCCAGCGGAATTGTGGCAAGAATCTGGCCGTTATGAATCATACGGTCCTAACTTATTTAAGTTAAAAGATCGCCATGATCGTGACTTTATCTTAGGACCAACTCATGAAGAAACAATGACCACAATCGTTCGTGATGCGGTTAAGTCTTACAAGAAATTACCTTTAACCCTTTACCAAATTCAAATGAAGTACCGTGATGAAAATCGTCCTCGTTTCGGTTTATTACGGGGGCGGGAATTCTTAATGAAAGATGCTTACTCCTTCCACGCGGATGATGAATCCTTAGACCAATCCTACCGAGATATGGACCAAGCCTACCAAAATATTTTTGATCGAGTTGGTTTAAACTATCGTTCTATTATCGGGGATGCCGGTGCTATGGGGGGGAGCGATTCCAAGGAATTCATGGCTATTGCTCCTATCGGGGAAGACACAGTAGTTTACTCAGACGAAAGTGATTATGCTGCTAACTTGGAAATGGCTAAGAATTTGCGCCAAGGTAAGACAACTCACGAATCACTCCAAAATTTAGAAAAAGTAGCGACTCCTGATGTGAAGACAATTGATGAAGTTGTGACATTTTTGAAGTTAGACGTCAAGAAAGCTATTAAGACCTTGGTCTTTATGGCTGACGATCAACCAGTTGTGGTTTTGATGGTCGGTAATGACCAAGTTAACGAAGTGAAATTAACTAACGCTTTAGATGCTAGTGATTTACGCCCAGCTACTGAAGAAGAAGTAGTCAAACTTTTAGGTGCCAACTTTGGTTCTCTAGGTCCTATTGGCTTAGCGGAAGATATTAAAGTTTTAGCGGATTTAGATGTTGAAGGTTTGGAAAATGCGGTTGTGGGCGCTAATGAAGATGGTTTCCACTTTAAGAATGCTAATTTAAATCGTGATTATCGTGTTGATGAATTCTTAGACCTGCGGACTGTTGAAGAAGGGGAACTCTCTCCTGATGGTGAAGGTCATTTGCGATTTACTCGTGGGATTGAAATTGGTCACATCTTTAAGTTAGGGACCCGTTATACAGATAGTTTGGATGGTAAGGTTTTAGATGAAAATGGTCGCCAAAAGTCAATTATTATGGGGTGTTATGGGATTGGGGTTTCCCGTCTCTTATCCGCAATTGTGGAACAGCACTGTGATGAAAACGGGATGATTTGGCCTAAGAATATTGCGCCATTTGACATTCACGTGGTGCCAATCAATGCTAAAAAGCAAGAACAAGTTGAATTAGCAGAAGCCTTGACTCAAAACTTAGAGGCTGCTGGTTACAGTGTCTTGGTAGACGATCGTCAAGAACGCCCTGGGGTTAAATTTGCTGACTCTGACTTGATTGGGTTACCTGTTCGTGTGACAGTTGGTAAGAAAGCTAGTGAAGGAATCGTTGAAATCAAACTTCGTAAAACTGGTGAAACCATTGAAGTTATGCAAGATGAAGTTTTGAACTCCATTCAAATTTTATTACAAAACCAAGAAGATTAAATTTAAACCCCAACTCGCTTGGGGTTTTTCTTAAGGAAAGGGGAAAATTATGGCCATTGATAAGCATGAATTGTTTCAGCATCTCATGGAACAAATAGATTGGCAGCCGGAAAGTGAACTAACGGATTATTTTGCGCAAATCCAGATCCAAGAAGTAATTGTACACACCAAATCGAAGCGGTGGACATTTCTCTTAGATGTTCCTGATATCATGCCTTACCAGACCTTTGTAACCTTTAGCCATCAATTAAGAGCGGCGTTTGGACAAATTGCTAAAACCGAAATTGCTTTTACTAGTCGTCAACCGGTAATAACTAATCAAAATTTAGGTGACTATTGGCAATGGGTAGTTAAAACTAGTGGGGTTTCATCGCCAATGTTGATTTCTTTAGCAGAAAATCAAGTTCCTTATTTAGAAGGCGACCGGGTCATGTTGCTGGCGGATAATGAAATTGTGCAAAATTTTCTCAAAAAAACGGCTTTAGGTCCGATTGAAGCCTCTTATCAACGGATGGGTTTCCCAAAGTTTAATATTCAAACCATCGTTGATAATTCCAAGACGCAAGAAAAGATTACGGAATATAAGAAGAAAAGGGCTGAAAACGATGCTCAATTAGCTCAAAAAGCTTTGGAAGCAATCAAACAAAAAGAAGCAACCCGGGCCAAACAGGCTGATAGTGTGTCGGTGCCAGATGGGCCTTTGGTTTTGGGAAAGCCAATTAATGAGAATGCCGAAATTCGTCAAATGAATACCATTACCGAAGAAGAAAAAAATGTCTTCTTGGAAGGGTATGTTTTTGATGTGGAAGTGCGGACCTTTAAGACTGGGCGGAAGCTTTTAACCATGAAGGTAACGGACTATACGTCATCTTTTGTAGTGAAGAAGTTTTCTAACAATGATGAAGAAGCCGCTATCTTTGAAACTGTGAAAAAAGGTATCTGGGTTAAAGTTCGGGGGCCTGTTAAAGAGGATGAATTTTTACGTGATTTGGCAGTAACGGCCTACGATATTAATGAAGTTGGTCACCCTAGTCGTAAGGACCTGGCACCAGAAGGTGAAAAACGGGCCGAATTACACCTCCACACGACTATGTCAACTATGGACGCGACTAATTCGATTTCCGAATATGTTGCTCAAGCTGCCAAGTGGGGCCATAAAGCTATTGCTGTAACTGACCATGGTAATCTGCAGGCTTTCCCTGAAGCGCATAGTGCTGGTAAGAAAAATGGTGTTAAAATTTTGTATGGTTTGGAAGCCAGCGTAGTCGAAGACGGGACGCCGATTGCCTACAATGAAGACCACGTGTCCTTAAAGGATGCGACTTATGTGGTTTTCGATACAGAAACCACGAGTTTATCAGCGGCTTACGGGAAATTAATTGAAGTGGCGGCCGTCAAGATGAAAGATGGCGAAGTAATTGCGGAATTCGAAGAATTTATTGATCCGGGATTTCCATTATCACCTCAGACAACAGAATTGACCCACATTACCAACGAAATGGTACGCGGTTCCAAGAGTGAAGAAGAAGTTTTACGGCTCTTTAAAGAATTTTGCCAGGGCACGATTATGGTTGCTCATAATGCGGTCTTTGATATTGATTATATCAATACCGCCTACAGCAGTTACGGAATCGAAAGAATTACTGAGCCTTTGATTGATACCTTGACTTTAGCTTGGGCTCTCTATCCTGATATGAAACGTTATGGTTTGGCTAACTTAACTAAGAAGTTCAAATTAGTCAATGAAAGTCACCACCGGGCCATCTATGACGCGGAAGTTACTGGTCAAATTTACTACCGGATGCTAAAAGATGCTCGGGAAAACTTACACGTGGAGTTTCATGACGAATTGAATGCCCATAGTAAGCGGGACGATTCTTATCAAAAAGAACATCCTTTTAATGCCACAATTATTGCTAAGACTCAAGCCGGTTTAAAGAATCTTTTTAAGTTGGCTTCCCTAGCCATGACTAAGTATTTCTATCAAGTGCCTAGAATTCCGCGTTCAGTTCTAGAAGAATATCGCGAAGGGCTAGTTATAGGGACTGGTGATGGTGAAGGTCGGGCTGTGGGAGAAGTCTTTGATGCCATGGCTCGTCAAGGTTATGAACACGCCCGCCGTGTAGCAGAATTTTATGATTATTTGGAGGTTCACCCCAGTGCGCTTTATGCCGATTACTGGAATGCAGGTACGATTAACAGTGACCAACAAATGCAAGAAATTATTGGTAATATTGTCAAGCTTGGTAAAGAAATGGGTAAACCGGTAGTTGCTGCTGGCGATGTCCATTATTTGAATCCTGAAGATGCAATTTACCGGGAGATTTTGGTATCTTCCCAAGGTGGAGCTAATATTTTAAATCGTCTCCCGCAATTGCCAGATGCGCACTTTAGAACGACGGATGAAATGATGACCGAATTTGGCTATTTGGGTGAGGAGTTAGCACATGAAATCGTCATAGATAATCCCCAAATTGTTGTTGATTGGTGTGAAGAAATTTCACCAGTGAAAGATAAATTATACACACCGAAGATGGAAGGGGCCGAAGATGACATTCGCAATTTAACAATGAATAAAGCGGAAGAATGGTATGGTAATCCATTACCAGACCTAGTGCAAGCTCGGATTGATAAGGAATTAAAATCGGTTATTGGAAATGGTTTCTCAGTAATTTACCTGATTTCACAAAAATTGGTGCATAAATCCAACAAAGATGGCTACTTGGTTGGTTCTCGGGGATCGGTGGGTTCCAGTTTAGTAGCAACCTTGACAGGAATTACTGAGGTTAATCCTTTGCCACCGCATTATCGTTGTCCAAATTGTAAGTATTCTTTCTTTTATGAAAAAGGTGAGTATGGTTCGGGGTATGACTTGCCAGATAAGAACTGTCCCGAATGTCAAACCCCTTTAGTTAAAGATGGTCAAGATATTCCTTTCGAAACTTTCTTAGGTTTCAAGGGGAATAAGGTTCCCGATATTGATTTGAACTTTTCAGGGGACTACCAACCGATTGCTCACAATTATACTAAGGTCTTGTTTGGGGAAAACAATGTGTATCGGGCAGGTACGATTGGTACGGTAGCTGAAAAGACGGCTTATGGCTATGTTAAGGCTTATGAACGTGATCATGATTTACACATTCGAGCGGCGGAAGTGGACCGTTTGGCGATGGGCGCTACTGGGGTTAAGCGAACTACCGGGCAGCACCCCGCAGGTATCTTAGTTGTGCCAGACTACATGGATATTTATGACTTTACTCCAATTCAATATCCTGCTGACGATGTAACTGCTACTTGGCGAACGACGCACTTTGATTTCCACTCTATCCACGACAATATTTTAAAACTGGATATTTTAGGACACGATGATCCCACCATGATTCGGATGCTACAAGATTTATCTGGAATTGAGCCTAAAACCATTCCGACAGATGATCCAGGGGTGATGGCACTCTTTTCTGGTACGGAAATTTTGGGAGTTACACCGGAACAAATTCAGTCTAAGACTGGGACCTTAGGGGTACCAGAATTTGGGACGCGTTTTGTGCGTGGAATGTTAGAAGAAACCAAACCGAAAACTTTTGCGGAATTACTAAAGATTTCCGGACTTTCGCATGGAACCGACGTTTGGTTAGGTAATGCCGAAGAATTAATTCAAAATGGAACGGTTACTATGCCAGAAGTTATTGGTTGTCGGGATGACATTATGATGGATTTAATTCACATGGGGGTTGAATCCGATATCGCCTTCAAGATTATGGAAAGTGTGCGGAAAGGGAAGGGAATTCCTGATGATTGGCAAGCTCAAATGCGGGAAGCTAACGTGCCGGAATGGTACATTGGAGCTTGTCTTAAAATCAAGTACATGTTCCCGAAAGCTCACGCTGCGGCTTATGTTTTGATGGCCTTACGAATTGCCTATTTCAAAGTCTATTTCCCTTTGGTTTACTATTCTGCTTATTTCTCTGTACGGGCCGACGACTTTGATGTTGAAGCCATGGCACATGGAAAAGAAGCCGTTAAGGCACGGATGAAGGAAATTAATGACCAGGGTAATGATGCGACTGCCAAAGATAAAAATCTTTTAACGGTTCTAGAACTGGCTAACGAAATGTTGGAACGGGGCTTTGAATTTGAAATGGTGAATTTAGAGCGTTCCGATGCCACTGACTGGTTAATTGAAGATAATAAGTTATTGGCGCCATTTACAGCCATTCCCGGTTTAGGATTGAATGTGGCTAAACAAATTGTGGCGGCTCGCGAAGAACAAGCCTTCTTATCCAAAGAAGATCTTTCTAACCGTGGAAAAGTTTCGAACACGTTGATTGAATTTATGTCGCGCAATCATGTCTTAGATAACTTACCAGATGAAAATCAATTGAGTTTGTTTGATGATATTTTTTAGTTCTGGTTTTCTTAGTAGTTTTCCACTTTTATGAAAAGTTAACTTGATTTTCTTTTTACGGATTAAAAACGTTGAAAAATAACAGTAGTGGTGTTATACTATGTAATGTTAATACTCGGTGAGAGTGAGCAGTGATGCTCACTCTTTTTGTTGGAAAGCCGAGTGAAAATAAAGGAGGTAGACATGTGAGCAGTGTTGTTGAAACTGTGACCCAAATGGTGGCGCCACTTTTAGAAAAACATCAGTTTGAATTAGTGGATTTAGAGTTTGTGAAAGAAGGTAAAAGCTGGTATTTACGGGTTTTTATTGATAAACCACAAGGAATTACCATTGATGAATGTGCTTTAATCAGTGATGAACTAAGTGAAATTTTGGATGCTTGTGATCCAGATCCAATTCCACAAGCTTACTATTTGGAAGTCTCCTCTCCTGGAGCAGAACGGCCCCTAAAAAAAGAAAGTGACTACCAAAGAGCTGTGGGCAAGTACATTAATGTTTCTTTATACCAACAGCTTAACGGAGCCAAGATTTATGAAGGTGACTTAGTGGCTTTAAAAGAGGATAGCTTAACTTTGGAATATATGGATAAAACGAGAAGAAAAGCTATTGAAATCCCTCGTAAGCAAATCGCCAAAGCCCGCTTAGCAATTAAATTTTAAATTAAGGAGAATAAACATGAGTAAGGAATTATTAAACGCGCTTGATAACTTACAAGCTGAAAAAGGCGTTGACAAAGAAATTATTATTGAAGCTTTAGAACAAGCTTTGATTAAGGCCTACAACCGTAACTACGGTCAAGCGCAAAATGTTGAAGTTGAATTCGATCGTGTACGTGGTGATATTCACGTTTACGCCGTTAAAGAAGTAGTGCGGACAGTTTTTGATTCCCAACTAGAAATCGCCTTAGATGATGCCCTAGAACTTAATAGGGCTTACGAAGTTGGAGACACTATTAAATTAGAAGTTACGCCACGTGACTTCGGTCGGATTGCTGCGCAAACAGCTAAGCAAGTTATTATGCAACGAGTGCGGGAAGAAGAAAGAAACAATATTTACAATGAATACAGTCAATATGCTGAAGAAATTGTGATGGGGGAAGTAGAACGACAAGACCGTAACTTCATCTATGTAAACTTAGGAAAAGTTGAAGCTGTTTTGTCACGTCAAGACCAAATTGCTGGGGAAGAATATAAGCCTCACGATCGCATTAAGGTTTACATTTATGAAGTTAAGAATGAAACTAAGGGTCCGCAAGTTTATGTAAGTCGTTCACACCCTGATTTGCTTAAGCGTTTATTTGAACAAGAAATTCCTGAAATCTATGATGGTACGGTGGAAATTATGTCCATCGCACGCGAAGCTGGTGACCGGGCAAAGGTTGCGGTGCGGTCTAACAACGATAGTATCGACCCTGTCGGAACTTGTGTCGGTCCTCGGGGGGAACGTGTACAAAGTATCGTTAATGAACTTAAAGGCGAAAACATGGATATCGTGCAGTGGGATGAAGACAATGCCAACTTCATTACCAACGCTTTGAACCCGGCCGAAGTTTTAAATGTGATTTTTGATTCTGAAAATGAACGGGCATGTACAGTAGTTGTGCCTGACAACCAATTATCATTAGCGATTGGGAAGCGTGGGCAAAATGTTCGTTTAGCGGCACGTTTAACAGGTTTCAAGATTGATATCAAATCTGAATCTGACATGGAAGCTTTACAAAATCAAGCCGAATCACTTGAAAATCTTAGTGAAAACAGTGAAAATGTAGATGTAGTTACTGAAGAGGTAGCACTTGCAGATGATGCAGATATGCCTATTGTTGAAGAATAAGCTTTTTAAGGGAGGTTGTTAAGATGGCACAACGTAAGGTTCCAATGCGTAAAGATATCGTAACGGGTGAAATGCAACCTAAAAAAGAGCTCGTGCGGATTGTGAAGAACAAGGAAAATGAGGTTTCAATCGATCCAACTGGTAAGAAGGCTGGTCGGGGGGCTTACATTCATCTTGATGTAGCAACAGCCGAAAAAGCGCGGTCTGAAAAGACTTTCGATAAGGCGTTTGGATTAAAATTGAGTGATGATTTCTATGAAGAGTTAGTGGCTTATGTTGATCACCAAGTCGCACGACGGGAATTATTCGGAAATGGAAAATAAACAAAAAGTTTTAAATTTATTAGGGCTTGCTCGTCGAGCGGGTAAGATTACGACTGGTTCAGAACTAGTCCTCAACGAAGTAAGAAACAATAAGGCTCACTTAGTCTTTGTTGCTAACGATAGTGGCAAAGATATTCAAAAAAGGATGGCTGATAAGTGTACAAGCTTTCACGTTGTTTTGGACAAAGAAAGCTTCACCCAAACAGAACTTAGCATAGCAATTGGACAAAAGCGGACGGTATTAGCCGTATGCGACATTGGCTTTGCCAAAAAGATGCGCAGTCTTTTGGACTAAGTTGCTCAGAGGCATAAAAGCTTTTATGTTAAGGAGAGGTCGTCTTTTGCCTGGTGAGTTAAAATATGAAAGGCGCAGGTAGTAAGATGGAAAAAAGAAATAATAATCAAGGACGTTCAAGTAATAACGGCGGGAATCGTAACAGTAGCAATAACCGCAACAACAATAACAAGCGTAATAACGGTGGTAACCGCAATAATAACAACAATAACCGCTTTGGCGGCAACAACAAGGGTGGCAAGGGACGCTTCAATAAGAAGAATAACCGTAATAACAAGCGTAACCAAAATACTAAGCCACTTCCACAACGTAAGAACAAGCCGTTGCCAGAAGTCCTAGTTTACACGGTGGGGATGAACGTGGCAGATATTGCCAAGAAAATTCACCGTGAACCAGCTGAAATCATTAAGAAACTCTTCATGATGGGGGTAATGGTGAACCAAAACCAATCGCTTGATAAGGACACAATTGAACTATTGGCCGCTGATTATGGGATTGGAGCCGAAGAAAAAGTTGAAGTTGACGTCGCTGATATTGACAAATTCTTTGAAGAAGAAGCTCAAAGTGAAGACAACTTACAACCACGGCCACCAGTTGTGACAATTATGGGTCACGTTGACCATGGTAAGACGACGCTTTTGGATAAGTTGCGTAACTCTCACATCACCGATGGTGAAGCCGGGGGGATTACTCAACACATTGGGGCTTACCAAGTTCGACACAATGACAAGACCATTACTTTCTTGGATACACCAGGTCACGCGGCCTTTACGGAAATGCGGGCGCGCGGGGCAAACATCACCGATATTACGATTTTAGTAGTTGCTGCTGATGATGGGGTGATGCCTCAAACCATTGAAGCTATTAACCACGCCAAGTCAGCGGGGGTACCAATTATCGTGGCGGTTAACAAGATTGATAAGCCAGGGGCTAACCCTAACCATGTGATGGAACAATTATCGGAATACGAGTTGATTCCAGAAGCTTGGGGTGGGGACACCATCTTCGTTGAAATTTCTGCTAAGTTTGGTAAGAATATCGATGAATTATTGGACATGATTTTATTACAAGCTGAAATTCTAGAATTGACGGCCAACCCAGACCAAAGAGCGGCCGGGACAGTTATTGAAGCGCGTCTGGATAAGGGTAAAGGTTCTGTCGCAACGGTCTTAGTCCAATATGGTACGATGAAGGTTGGGGACCCAATTGTTGTGGGTAACACCTTTGGTCGGGTGCGGACTATGAGCGATGCACGTGGCAATGAGATCGAAGTTGCTGGTCCGGCAACACCAGTCGAAATTACTGGTTTAAATGACGTACCGGTTTCTGGGGACCGTTTCTTAGTCATGGAAGATGAAAAGACCGCGCGGGCAGCCGGTGAAGAACGGGCTAAGCGTGCCTTGATGAAGGAAAGAAGTCAAACTAGTCATGTGACATTGGATAACTTATTTGATACCTTGAAACAAGGTGAAATGAAAGAAGTCGCCGTGATTATCAAGGCCGATGTGCAAGGTTCTGTTGAAGCCATTGCTCAATCCTTCAAGAAGATTGAAGTTGAAGGCGTTCGCGTCAACATCATTCACCAAGCTGTAGGGGCCATCAACGAAAGTGATGTGACTTTGGCAGAAGCTTCGAACGCCATTATCGTTGGTTTTAACGTACGTCCTACTCCACAAGCTAAATCACAAGCCGAAGCGGATCAAGTGGATATTCGTTTACACAACGTAATTTACAAGGCGATTGATGAAATTGAAACGGCTATGAAGGGTATGCTAGAACCAGTTTACGAAGAAAAAGTTACTGGTCAAGTTGAAATTCGTGAAACTTATAAGGTATCTAAGCTTGGAACTATCGGTGGAGGTTACGTCACTGATGGTTACATTCAACGAGATTCTGGTGTCCGTATTATTCGTGACGGAATCGTAATTTATGAAGGTAACTTAGCTTCCCTCAAGCGATTCAAAGATGATGTAAAGCAAGTTAAGTCTGGCTACGAATGTGGTTTAATGATTGAAAAATACAACGACATTAAAGTCGGTGACCAAATCGAAGCTTATGTCATGGAAGAAGTTCCTGTTGACTAGGCTGAAATATAAATTAAATTAAAATAAAATAGAAAGCGGGGTGGAAGCATGGCTCAAAATTATCGTGCTGACCGTTTATCACAAGAAATTCAACGCGAAGTAAATGATATTTTACTCAAACGGGTCCGTGACCCACGAGTGGCCGGAGTAACGATTACCGGGGTAGATGTAACTGGCGACTTACAACAAGCCAAGGTTTACTACAGTATCTTATCTGACTTAGCGTCTGATCATCAAAAGACTCAAGCTGGTTTGGACAAGGCCAAGGGCTTGATTCGAGGCGAACTTGGCAAGCGTTTAAGTATTTACGTAACACCGGAATTAACTTTTGCCCAAGATGAATCTGTACGTTATGGGGATCGCATTGATGAGTTATTAAGCAAATTACATCAAGAAGACCGTTTTTAAAACTTGAAGGGGCATTTTAAAGGAATGCTCCTTTTTTATTTAATTGGAGGATTTATGACTGAAAACTTTTTTGCAAATGACCGCTTGAAATATACTTTTGATGGGCAATACGCTCATGGTTGTTTTTTTAATAGCCAGGCCCAAGACTTTGAAAAACCATTGGTACAATTACATGCCACTGAAAAAACTTTGGAACAGTTCAACCATGCCCGTAAAGTCTTGAATGAAAGAGCCTTGACTTTAGTGGATGAATTAGATGAACCTCGCTATATGACAAGTACGGCCCAACTAACCAAACTCCTACACAATACTATTATCAATGATTTGCAAGTGGTTCAGGAAGCGGCCGAATTCATTTGTGATATGGGTAATCAAGATCCTCAACATACGTTACGTTTAGTGGAATATCATTCTGAAAAAACCGGGACTTACCTGGTCTTAGTGGCCGGAGCGCCAATGCTAGAAGCGGTTTTAAATGATTTGAATTTCACGAGTGAGGTCTTTGAACCTGGTGAAAATGGTCAATACTATGCAAATAACGCGGCCTTTTTAGAGGCGATGGCTGCTTTAGCTCAAAGCTACTTTGGTTTAGATGTGGCGGGTCAATTAGTAGCCCAAACTGAAGTCTTTGCCGTGGGTGGTCCGTTCATCAACCATGTGAATGCCTTAGGGAGTGAAGATGACGATTTGAATCGAATTTGCTTCATTGCACGTGTAAAGTAGGTGATGACCATGGATGGAATTTTACCACTTTACAAGGACCGGGGGATGACCAGTCATGATGCGGTTTTCAAATGCCGTAAAATTTTTAAAACCCGTAAGGTCGGTCACTCTGGGACTCTAGACCCTAATGTAGATGGGGTTTTACCCATTTGTATTGGGAAGGCGACCAAGGTCGTTAACTACCTCATGGAATCTGGCAAGATTTATCATGGCGAAATTACCTTAGGTTTTGCAACGGAAACCGAAGATTTAGATGGGGCTGTCGTAGCCAGCCAACCTTTGAGTCAAGCATTGAGTGACCAAGAAATTCAAGCTGCCATGGAAACTTTAGTCGGAGATATTATTCAAATTCCGCCCATGTATTCTGCGGTCAAAGTTAATGGGCGTCGTCTTTATGACTATGCACGCAATGGTGAAAGTGTGGACCGGCCCAAGCGCCAAATTCATGTAGATTACTTTAAGATGCAAGGCAAGAGTACTTTTGACCCAGAGACCGGTTATCAAAAGTTCCGCTTTGAAGTGGGATGTGGTAAGGGAACCTATGTACGAACCTTGGCAGTTGATTTAGGGCAAAAGCTCGGTTTACCAGCTGTCATGTCAGACTTGACCCGCCTCAAGAGTGGAGGCTTTGTGATAGGTCAAGCGGTGAGCTTAGCCCAATTAGCGGAAATGGATGAAGCGCAATTAGAGGCAACCCTGTTTGCGCCAGAACACGCCTTTCATGACGTGCCTCAAGTTAACTTAACTGACTCGCAATGGCAAATTGTTAAAAATGGGGGCTTTTTACCAGGTAATCTGGGCCTCGCTAGCGCTCAGGCCTTGCTGTTTTATGAGCAAAAGTTGCGCGCCGTGTACAAATATGATAAGGTTAGAAACTGTTTTAAACCGGAACAAATGATTGATTTAACGTAAGGAAGTGGAAAAGCGCGTGCAGGTATATGAATTAAGTGGCCCGCCAGGACCAAACGAAATAATAGCAGATCAGCTAGTCTTAGCTTTAGGATTTTTTGATGGGGTTCATCGTGGTCATCAGCGTGTCATCGCCAAGGCTAAGGAAGTCGCGCACAAAATAGGCGCTCAGGTGGGGGTTTTGACTTTTGACCGCTTACCACGCAGTGCTTTTGAAGATTTAGGGCCGATTCATTACTTGACCAATCGCCGCCAAAAGATTCAACGCTTTGAAAACTTGGGTTTGGATGTTGTTTATATCGCAGAGTTCAATGAGGCCATGCAGACCTTAACTCCGCAAGCCTTTGTGGATCAATACTTGGTGGGCTTAAAGGTTGTCGCTGTAGTGGCTGGCGAAGATTACACTTACGGTCCTAAACAGCTGGCAAATATGACCAACTTACCACAATTTGCTCACGGACGTTTTGCGATTTACCAGGTGGCGCATCTCGACGAAAATGCCAGTCGTAAGATTAGTTCGACCACGATTCGTCAAGACTTGGACCAAGGTAAGGTGGAAGATGCTAACCGACTTTTGGGCTACATTTATCGCACTTATGGTCCCGTAGTGCACGGCTTTGCTCGGGGCCGAACGCTTGGTTACCCGACACTTAATGTCCAAACTTCCATGGACCAACGTTTGCCTCAAGAAGGCGTCTATGCCGTGAAGGTTAAGATTGATGGCAAGCTCTACAATGGTATGGCTTCGGTTGGGCATAATGATACTTTCGGAGATGATTTGGCTTTGACGGTGGAAGTCAATGTCTTTGATTTTGCCCAAGATGTTTATGGACAAGAAGTAACGATTTACTGGTATAGCCAAACACGCGGGATGATTAAGTTTAACGGAATTGATGAACTCCAAAACCAACTTGATACGGATCGCCAAGAAATCAAGGCCTACTTTGCGCGCCTTGATGAAAAAATGAGTTAAATTAATAAAAACTGCTAGATTAAACTTTTTCAGTCTGGCAGTTTTTTTATGTTATAATGTAAGGGATTAAATTTAAAAAAAGGTAGGTTATGGTTAACTTGGTAAAAGGACAAATTCGCCAGTCATTAAGTGGCTACTATGATGTGATGGGAGAAGATGGGGTTGAGTACCGGACACGGGCCCGCGGGAATTTCCGCAAAAAAGGACAAACCCCGCTAGTCGGTGATCTGGTGGAACTTAAAGCAGAAAAGGTCGATCAGGGCTATTTGTTAAAGATTTACCCTCGAAAAAATCAGCTGGTGCGACCACCAGTGGCCAATATCGATACGGCCGTGGTGGTAACCGCGGTTAAGGAACCTGATTTTGCGGCTAATCTTTTAGATCGGCAGTTATTGATGCTAGAAAATCATGGTATTCGTCCTGTTATATACTTCTCCAAGTGTGATTTATTATCAGAGGATGAAGCTAGCGAATTTACAGAATTAGCAACTTATTATGACCGATATTATCACACTTACATGTCCAATCAAGACCAGGTGGTAGCTAGCTTAATGGCTAACCTCAAGGATGAGGTGGTGGTTTTTATGGGCCAAACGGGAGCCGGGAAATCAACGCTCTTAAATGCGATTGAACCAGACTTACAATTAGAAACCGGCGAAATCTCCAAGGCCCTGAGCCGGGGACGCCACACCACACGCAAAGTAACTTTGATTCCTATTCGCGAAAGTTTACTAGCCGATACACCAGGATTTTCATCCTTTGAACTGTTGGATGTAACGGTGACGGATTTACCCACTCTCTACCCAGAGTTCCGGCAGTATCAGGTGAACTGCAAGTACCGGGGGTGTTTGCATCTCAAAGAGCCTAAGTGTGCGGTTAAAGAGGCAGTTGCCGCAGGGGAAATCTTGCAAAGTCGCTATGATAACTATTGCCAATTAAATGAGTTACTTGCTAACCAAAAACCTAAATATCGTTAAGAAAAAGGTGATTTTATGAAATTAGCGCCCTCAATTTTAAGTGCCGATTTTGCGGCTTTAGCAGATGATATTAAAAAGGTTGCCAGTGCCGAATATATTCACATTGATATTATGGACGGTCATTTTGTGAATAATTTGACCTTTGGGGTTAATGTCGTTAAGGCTTTGCGTCCCCACTCGGACCAAATTTTTGATTGCCATTTGATGGTGGATAATCCTGAAAGCATGCTGGTTGACTTGCAAAAAGCTGGAGCGGATTTGGTAGGAGTTCACTATGAGGCCTGTCCGCACTTACATCGAACCTTAACCATGATTAAACAACTGGGGATGAAGGCTGAAGTCGTGATTAATCCAGCAACCCCTGTTAGTGTAATTGAGCCGGTTTTAGGGTTGGTAGATCAGGTCTTGATTATGACCGTAGATCCTGGTTTTGGGGGTCAAGCCTTCTTAGAAGAAACCTTAGCGAAGATTAATCAGTTAGCGATTTATAAGCAAGCTCATGGCTTAGATTTTGAAATTGAAGTAGATGGTGGGATTAATGACCAAACTATTAAATTAGCTAAAAAGGCTGGGGCAACCGTGGCAGTAGCGGGGTCTTATGTCTTTGGTGCTGAAAATCCGGGAGCGCGTTTACAAGCGTTGCGTGAAGGAGCGGCTCAAGTTGAAGCAGATTAATATTTTAGTCGGAGGTCCTAAAGAAAATCTCCCGCAAGATTTTATTACTCGTATCCAGGCCAATCCTAAGGCTATTTGGCTCGGGGCAGATTACGGGGCGGTGCGCTTAGCGCAACTTGGTTGTCAAATGGCGGCGGCCTTAGGAGACTTTGATTCCTCGACAGCTGAAGAAGTGGCCTTGGTCAGTCGGTTTAGCCAGACAAAGTTGCAACGTTTTAAGCCCGAAAAAGATTATACTGATACGGAATTAATTTTAAAACGGGCTTATGAACTTTATCCAGATTTGGATGAGGTGGTGATTTATGGTGCCACTGGCGGGCGTTTAGATCATCTCCTAGCTAATATTTTTATGGCAACACGACCGGGATTAGCGGACTTGATGCCTAAGGTTAGGTTAATTGATTGTCAAAATACGGTAACTTTCTATCAACCTGGGAGTTATACGATTACCAAGGAAGCTGACAAAAAGTATCTGGGTTTCTTTCTCTTAACACCGGTTAAGGCTTTGACTCTAGGGAAGGTTAAGTATCCCTTGCAAGTTGTAGATTTTGCTTATCCAGTGAGTCTGGCTAGTAATGAATTTTTAGATCAAACAGCCCATTTTGCTTTTGAAAGTGGGATGATCGCCGTGATTCAAAGTAAAGATTAAAAAATAAAGTTAAAAGGTAGCCACACACAAGTAAAGTGAGCTACCTTTTTTAATTTATTTTAAGTTTTCCTTGCGTTTTTTAAGTATTATCAACAAAGGTTAACATCATGATAAGTTTATCAAATGTATAATATTTTTGTTATGAATAGGTAATAAAGATGCAGTTTTCTTGCAATAGAACTTAGTTAAAATAAAAGGGCATTTAGAAAAATGCAAAAAAGTAACTAGGAGAGAAAAATTGTGAAGCAAATAGCCAAGAAAATTTTTGTAACTTCAACCAGTGCAGCGGCTTTATTCATTGGCGCCCAAGCTACGGCCAGTGCAAACTTAGCCCAAGCGCCTAGTCAAACATCAAGTTCAAATGTGAACTATCAAAATCCAAGTGGTAGCCAAGTAACAGCGCAAACTGCCACAGTAACAGAACAAGTGTCAAACCAAGTAACGCCGACGGTTGCAACTACGAATACTACGGTTCCTCAAGTTGCGGCCGTATCTTCTGCACCAGCAACTAGCATGGATACAGCGAGTCTTTTAGCCTATGCTCAAAATTTTATCGGAACTCCTTATCAGTGGGGCGGTAGTACGCCGGCAGGTTTTGACTGTTCCGGTTTCACTCAATATGTCTTTAGCCACTTTGGTAAAAACATCGGGCGAACAACTTATCAACAACAATACGCTGGAACCCGAATCTCAGTGGACCAGGCTCAACCAGGTGATCTTTTATTTTGGGGAGATTCACCTTATCATGTAGCGATTTACTTAGGAAATGGTCAATATATTTCTGCTCCAACTTATGGTCAAACAGTTTCTATTCAAAGTATGGCTTACTACTACCCAAGTTTCGCCGTGCGTGTCAACTAGCTACTAAAAGCGTCAAGCAAATATGCCTGGCGCTTTTTTTAGTAGTTAATTTTTTATTTAAAATTTATTAGGATCAGCTGCCAGTGGTTGGTAGTCATCCATTTGGCTGTCACGATAATCCCACCATTCATTTTCATAGCCGACAAAGCCAGCTTTCTGCATGGCTTGGTCAAGAATGAGGTAGTGTTTTTGGGCCACCGGCGTCCAAGTTTCAAAAGAGGCGCGCTTAGCTTGTTGGGAAAAATCATCGAAGGCGGTGGGCATTTCCACTTCTTGGCCGGCTAGGTCTGTTAAAGTTACATCAAAAGTTACCCCTTTTTGGTGACTCATATTCGGATTAGGAGGCAAGACAAAAGTCGGATCGGGATAAACTTCAAAAAGTTTTTCTTGCGCGCTTACCGGGCGGTAAGCATCCCAGACTTTAATGCGATAGCCTTGTGTTTGCAACAGGTGGCTGGCATGCGCTAGTTTTTCGGCGGTCCCGGTGCGTGCAATTCCCGTAGTGAAATCATAGACAACTTGCTTGGTGAAATTGTTGGGGGTGGCATAGCGCAAGTCGACGATAATTTGGTCATCAAGAGCTTGTAATTTAGTAAAGCCCGTTTGTGCAGATGTTAAAGTCATATAAAATCCTCCCTGAATGTACAAAAAAAGAGCGAAGCCAAAACTTCCCTCTATAGTTTCAATCACGTTAAATTAAACGCGTGTAACTTTACCTGATTTTAAGGCACGTGCAGAAACCCAAACACGTTTTGGCTTACCATCAACTAAGATGCGAACCTTTTGCAAGTTTGGCTTCCAGCTACGGTTAGTTTGGTTTAAGGCGTGAGAACGCTTCTTACCAAAAGTAGTCTTACGGCCAGTAATGAAATCTTTTGCCATGATTTAATGTCCTCCTTGATAAAATTAGCTCATAAAACCTAGATTAGGTTTTTACAATTACTAATTAAAATTATCATAGATGGCCAATAATTGCAAGCTAAACCTGTAAAGAAAAAATACTTGTCAGCTAAAAAGTGTGTCTGCCAGGGCTTGGAGCGGTCAGAATTCCAGAAATTATTTTTCTGAAAATGAATGAAAACGCAAGAAAAGGGCGGGCTAAAGCCGAAAAGGTTTAATTTTAAGGGCGGATATGATAAAATAGGATATTGATTATCGCCAAGAAGTTAAGGAGGCAGGATTATGGCTGTCAAAATTAATAACCAATACGGTCAAATTGATATTAACAATGATGTTATCGCTACTGTTGTTGGTGGAGCTGCCACAGAAATTTTTGGAATTGTCGGTATGGCCAGCAAGAACCAAATTCGTGATAACTTAAATGAAATTTTGAAAAGAGACAACTACGCTAAAGGAGTGGTGGTACGCCAAGCAGATGAAGGCGTAGCCATCGATGTTTACATTATTGCCAGCTACGGAACAAAGATCTCCGAAGTTTGCCATAATGTTCAAGAACGCGTGAAGTACAACTTGCAATCGATGTTAGGAGTTAAAGCCGACTCCGTTAACGTAATTGTGCAAGGCGTTAGAGTGATTGAAGATTAATTATTTCTTAGGAGGGAATATGGTGGAGATTGTAAAAATCACCGAAAAAGAATTCCGACAAATGGTGAGCGTAAGTTCCCGTAAATTAAGCCGGAACGCAGAATTTATTAACTCGTTAAATGTTTTCCCGGTACCGGATGGTGATACCGGGACCAACATGAGTTTAACCTTGGCTAGTGGGGAAAAATACGTTAACCAAGACTCAGCAACCAGCATTGAAACTTTAGCTAACTCCTTAGCCAAAGGGCTTTTGATGGGGGCGCGTGGAAACTCGGGGGTTATCTTATCCCAAATTTTCCGCGGTTTCAGTAAAGACGTTGTTGGTAAAAGTGAATTAGATGCTACTGATTTAGCTCACGCCCTATCTGCTGGGGTTAAAGCAGCTTACAAGGCCGTGATGAAGCCAACCGAAGGGACTATTTTGACAGTTTCTCGCAAGGCTGCCGAAGAAGCCTTAAAAGTCGCTAAAGAAGGTGGCTCGGTTGTCGAAGTTATGGTTGCAGCGGCTCAAGCAGCGGATGAAGCTTTACAAACTACGCCGGACTTATTACCGGTCTTAAAAGAAGTCGGAGTTGTCGACTCTGGTGGTCAAGGTTTAACTTTTGTCTATCAAGGCTTCGCCGATGCGTTGACTGGTAATGTGTCTGAAGACGACCAACATACGCCAACTATGGCTGAAATGGATGAAATGGTTAATGCTCAACACCACCAAAGTGTGCAAGGCCAGCTAAACACGGAAGATATTGTCTTTGGTTACTGTACGGAAATTATGGTACGTTTAGGCGCCGGACGTTTGGTAACTCACGATGAATTTAATTATGAAGCATTCCACAACGCTTTAGCTGAAATTGGGGATTCACTCTTGGTGATTGCCGATGATGAAATCGTCAAGGTGCACGTGCACACGGAACACCCAGGAACGGTCATGGAATTGGGGCAAAGTTATGGTTCGCTAATCAAGGTAAAAGTTGATAACATGCGCTTACAGCACGAAACTATCTTGGAACATGACAAAGAAGAAGCCAAGAAAGAGCCAAAAGTCAACAAGGAATTAACTGGTGACTATGGTGTGATTGCAGTGTCTTCTGGGGCCGGAATGGCGGAACTCTTTACGAGCTTAGGAGTAACTAAGGTCTTGAGTGGGGGCCAAACTATGAATCCCTCTACTCAGGATATTGTTGATGCTATCCAAGAAACTGGCGCTAAGAAGGTTTTGGTTTTACCAAACAATAAGAACATCTTCATGGCAGCTAACCAAGCTGCTGAAGTCAGCGAAGTTGATGTGGCTGTGGTCGAAACGCGGACCGTGCTTCAGGGGATGACAGCTATGTTAGGCTTTGATAAGGATGCTGATTTAGAAGAAAATAAGGAAACTATGACGGAAGAAATGGCCGATGTGGTTTCTGGACAAGTTACGATTGCGGTGCGTGATACTACCATTGATGGTCAAGAAATCAAAAAAGATGATTATATGGGGATTATTGACGGCAAAATTAAAGTTACGAATCCAGATCGTAAGCAAGCGGCCATTGACATGGTTAAAGCCATGTTGAACGATGATAGTGAAATTGTGACTATTATTGTCGGTGAAGATGGAACCCAAGCGGAAGCAGCTGAAATAGAAGACGCTATTTTAGCAATCGATGAAGATTTAGAAGTTGAAATCCACCAAGGGGACCAACCGGTTTACCCATACCTTGTGGCCGTTGAATAAAGTAAAAACCGTGGCCAGACCACGGTTTTTATGTTAGGAGGAAAAGTCATGACAAAAAGTCTCCAGGATTCAGTTTCTGTATTAAAAGGCGTAGGTCCTAGTAAGGTGACGGCCTTAAATAAATTGGGAATTAATACTATTGAAGAGCTCTTGACTTACTATCCTTTTCGCTATGATGATATGGCAGTCAAGGAGTTAGCTGAGGTTGCTGATGGCCAGAAGGTGACGTTAAAAGGCATCGTAGCTTCCCAGCCAACCTTTGCACGCTTTGGACGAAGTAAAAATCGGCTAAATTTTCGTTTTTTAGTAGAGCATGATATAATTTTGGTAACTTTTTTTAACCAACCTTACTTACGTGATAAGGTGGAAAATGGTCAAGAGATTATCATTTATGGCAAGTATAACGCTAAGCGTCAACAATTATCAGGCATGAAAATTTTAGGGCAAACTAGCCAAGATTTTGCGGGAATTTACCGGGCTAATAAGGATATTAAAGCTTTGACCATCAAGAAAATCGTAGAACAAGCTTTTAACCTTTATCAAGACTGTTTGGTGGATATTCTCCCCACTAGTTTGCGTCAGAAATTTCGCTTAGAAAGTCGCCGTCAGATGATTCACGATATGCACTTTCCGGCTAGCCAAAAGGCTGAACAATTAGCGCGACGATCGGCGATTTTTGAGGAATTTTTCTTATTTCAATTACGTCTCCAGTATTTGAAGAAAGTGAATAAAAAAGAAGCGGGTTTGGTTTTAAATTATGATAGCCAAAAAATCAAAGCTTTTAGCCAAACCCTGCCTTTTGAGTTGACCACGGCGCAAAAAAAGGTAGTTAATGAAATTTGTCATGACCTGCACCGGCCCCTTCATATGAATCGACTTTTGCAAGGCGATGTTGGTTCCGGGAAAACAGTCGTTGCTGCCCTGGCGCTCTATGCAACGGTGACTGCTGGCTATCAAGGGGCCATGATGGTACCCACCGAAATTTTGGCCCAGCAACATGCAGAAAAACTTCAGGCTCTTTTTGAGAAGGTGGGCGTTAATATTGCTCTTATGACCTCCTCAACTTTAAAAACCAAAAAAGCACGTCAAACTAGTCTGGCAGCTTTAGCTCAAGGTGATATTGATGTTGTGGTTGGAACTCAAGCCTTAATCCAAGATGATATTAACTTTCATAAATTAGGCTTGGTGGTGACCGATGAACAGCACCGTTTCGGGGTAAGACAACGCCAGATTTTACGGGAAAAAGGTGAGAATCCTGATGTTTTGGCCATGACGGCGACACCAATTCCACGGACTTTAGCGATTACAGCTTATGGTGAGATGGACGTTTCGATTATTGATACCTTACCAGCAGGCCGTCAACCCATTAAGACCATGTGGCTTAAGAAATCCCAACTAAATGAAGCTTTACAGTTTATTAACCAGCAACTGGCCACTCACAGCCAAGCTTATGTGGTCTCGCCTCTGATTGAAGAGTCAGAAATGATGGATTTACAAAATGCTCAGGAAACTTATGAAAAACTTCGGGAATATTATGCGGGTCGTTATCAAGTGGGACTTTTACACGGCCGAATGACTGCTGAGGAAAAAGATCAAACCATGCAAGATTTTAAGGACGGCAAGTTTGATCTTTTGGTTTCGACAACCGTGATTGAAGTTGGGGTTGACGTGCCAAATGCAACGGTGATGCTGATTTTAGATGCTGACCGTTTCGGTCTTGCTCAGCTTCACCAATTACGCGGGCGGGTTGGTCGGGGGCAAAAGGCCTCGTATTGTCTCTTGTTAGCTGACCCGAAGAGTGACTATGGTCGGGCGCGGATGGAAACTATGGTTCAAACTCAGGATGGTTTTGTCATTGCCCAAAAAGACTTGGAATTACGGGGGCCAGGGGATATTCTTGGTTCTAAACAAGCCGGAATTCCGGATTTTGCGGTTGGCGATCCCATCCAGGATTTCAAGATTCTCCAGATTGCCCAAATTGAAGCCCATGACTTATTGGAACAGTCGGATTTTACGACAAATTCCGAAAATCAAGGTCTGTGGCAATATTTGCGTGAAAGTGGTACGCTAGAAGAAAATTTTGATTAAAAGAAAGAATAGGTAATAAAAAATGAAAATTGCAATTGATGCTATGGGGGGCGACAACGCGCCTCAATCGGTCGTTGACGGGGTCTTAAAGGCCCGAGATGAATTTAAAGATGTCGAATTCCTTTTATACGGGGATCAAGACCAGTTAAAGGCTTTGGTTAGCAACACAGAGCGTATTGAAATTATCCATACGACTGAAGTCATTGATATGAATGACGAACCAGTCCGAGCCATTCGTCGTAAGAAGGACTCTTCTTTAGTTCAAGCAGCCCAAGCAGTCAAGCAAGGTCAAGCCGACGCACTTTTCTCTTGTGGAAATACCGGGGCTCTTTTAACAGCAGGGCTCTTAATTGTTGGTCGGGTCAAGGGCGTGAGCCGGCCTGGTTTACTCTCTACTTTGCCAATTTTGAAGGCTGGAATTGGGGATGGCACTTTCAATCTTTTAGACTCCGGAGCTAATGCTGACAGTAAGCCAGAACACCTTTACCAATATGCTCTTTTAGGCAAATACTATGCCGAAAACGTACGTGGCTTGAAGAATCCCCGGATTGGTCTTTTAAATAATGGGACCGAACCCCACAAGGGAAGCAAGTTAACTTTAGAAGCTCACCAATTAATCGCAGCTGACAAAAGCTTGAATTTTGTCGGAAACGTCGAATCTCGTGACCTTCTAACGGGGGCTTGTGACGTCTTAGTGGCTGATGGTTTCACCGGGAATGCCGTTTTGAAGTCGATTGAAGGCACAGCTTCGGCTACTTTACACCTTTTGAAAGATTCTATTATGGAGGCTGGTTTTGCTGGGAAATTAGGGGCGCTTATGTTAAAGGGTGTCTTTAGTGAATTGAAGGGTAAGATGGACCAATCTCAATACGGGGGAGCAGTACTTTTAGGGGCCAAGGCACCAGTTGTGAAAGCCCATGGGGATTCCGACGGTTTGACAGTTTACTACACTTTAAAGCAAATCAAGACTATGATTGATGGCCAAGTAGTACCGAAATTTACCGCTTATTTAGAAGAGCTTAAGGAAGATGGAAAAGCCATATCCAAGGACTAGACAATCGCATAAAAAAGCGCTACAATACCTTGGTACACTGGAAAGTATCCGAAAGAAGGTTATAGAAAATGACTGAACAAGAAGTTTTTGCAAAAATCGCAGAAATTATCGAAGAACGCTTCGAAGTTAGTGCTGACAAGGTGACTAACGAATTAAACTTTCAAAACGATTTAGATGCAGATTCAATTGATATTGTTGAATTTGTACTTGAATTAGAAGATGTATTTGGTGCCGAAATTTCTGATGAAGATGCGGAACAATTACACACTGTTGGCGATGCGGTAAAATTTATCGTTGCTAACCAAAAATAAAGACAATAAATTGGTTTTTTAACCGAAAAGTCGGGTCGCCTCGTGGCATACGGGGCGGCTCTTTGTTATAATTAAAGAGTATAAAATTTTAAAATGGGAGGTTTAGACCTTGATTATCGGATTAGCTAAGATGTTACGTGAAGAATTTAACATCAAGATAAAAAATTATGATTACTATGATGAAGCATTTACCCATGCTTCCTATGTTAATGAGCACCCAAAAGAAAACCTGCGTTACTACGAAAGAATTGAATTTTTAGGGGATGCGGTCATGCAATTGTGTGTGTCAGAATACCTCTTCAAACGTTACCCTAATTTACCAGAAGGGAAATTAACTCGGCTTAGAGCGGCCATGGTCTGTGAGGATAGTTTTTCTAAATTAGCCTTAGAGTGTCACTTCGATGAATACATTCGTTTGGGAAATGGGGAAGAAAAGGCCAATGCCCGCAAGCGCCCATCACTCTTATGTGATATTTTTGAAAGTTTTATCGGGGCTTTATACCAAGATTTAGGTAAAGAGGTCGTGGTGGATTTTATCAGTCGTGTGGTCTTTTCTAAGTTAGACCAAGGTTGGTTTGACCACCTCTTAGACCACAAGAGTGAATTACAAGAATTGGTTCAAAAAGATGGCGATGCCAAAATTGTTTATGAAGTGCTAGACGCCGTTGGCCCGGATAACGATCGAATTTATACCATGCAAGTCGTAGTTAATGGTCAAGCTGTTGGTCAGGGGCAAGGACACTCGAAAAAGGCTGCAGAACAAGCGGCTGCCCACCAAGCCTTAAAACAATTACGTTAAGCTGGGAAAGGCGGAAATTTAGTGAAATTAACAGCATTGACCATCACCGGTTTTAAGTCTTTTGCACAAAAGACACGGATTGAATTTCAGCCGGGAATGACCGGGATTGTGGGGCCTAATGGATCGGGGAAAAGTAACGTCGTGGAAGCTTTACGATTTGTTCTTGGGGAACACTCCGCTAAAAGTTTACGGGGTGGACGTATGGCCGACGTGATTTTTGCCGGGTCCAGCAAGCGCTCGCCTTTAAACCGGGCTGAAGTTCGTATTGAATTAGATAATAGTGATGGCTTTTTAGCCAAACAACCCGAGAGTATTGAAATTATTCGCCGTCTCTACCGGGACGGTAGCGGAGAATACCTCCTCAATAATAAAACTGTACGGATGCGCGATATTACTGAACTGTTCATGGATACGGGGATTGGGCGTGAATCATTTTCGATTATTTCCCAAGGCCGGGTGGAAGAAATTTTTAACAGTAAACCTCAGGACCGTCGAGGCTTAGTCGAAGAAGTGGCAGGGGTCTTGAAATACAAAAAAGAAAAGCAACATGCCCAAAAGCAATTGGACGAAACTTCCGATCATCTTCAACGGGTGGCTGATATCATCACCGAACTTTATCAACAAAGACAACCTTTGGAAGAACAAGCTTCAATTGCACGGGATTACTTAGATCAAAAGAAACGTTACGATCACTTTAATTTGAGTCGGTTAGTGTTAAATATCGAAAGTAATCAAGCTAAGCACCAAGATGTTTTGGTGCAAGTTGAAGCCAATCAAAAATTAGTGGCGGATTATGAAATCCAAAGTCAAAAGGCTAATAAAGCCATGCAGGACCTGCAAACTCAGCAAAGTAAGCTCGAAGAAAGTTTGGATCAAAAACAAAATCAGCTTCTCGAAGTGACCAATCAGATGGAACGCCTTTATGGTCAACAAAAGATAAGTCAACAAGACCAGGCTTACAAGCAGGAAAAATTGGCGGAATTAAGTCAACAAGAAACCAATTTGCAGGCGCAAGTCAGGGATATAACGGCGGAAATCACCCGAGTTCAAGCCACGGTGACAGATCTCGAAGCTCAGGCTAGTGATTTGCAAAGGAAATTGACGAATCTCAAAGCCCAAGCAGTGGTTTCGCCGACAGACTTACGTCGCCAAGAAGAGGTTAACCGACAAAAAACATTGCAAGTAATGCAAACTGAAGCTAACTTGGTTAGCCAGCTAGAATACCTCAAGCGCGAACAAGCCAAGCAATCAGATGATTTAGTGGCTGATCAGGCAGCCCTTAAAGAAATTGATGCGCTTTATCAAGCCGAAGCACAAAAGGAAGCTCAAGCGCAGACCAACTTAGCTGAAATTGAGGGCCAACATGCTCAAGCCAAGGCAAAAGAAAAGGCGAGCTTAGAAGCGACGCAAGTTCTCCAACGGCGTTTGGAAGAACAAGAAAAGCGCTACTATCAAGCTAATGATGTTTTAAAGCAAGCTCAAACTAGAGAAGAAACTCTTAAACGGGTGGCTTTGAGTCATCAAGGTTACTACCAGGGAGTCAAAAATATCATGCAGGCTCAAAAGAAGTTGGTCGGCATTATTGGACCTGTGGCTCAATTATTACAAGCAGACCAGACTTATAGCCTTGCTTTGGAAACAGCCTTGGGAGCCCAACTTCAAAACGTGGTGGTAACGGACACTCAAGCCGCCAAACAAGCTATTAATTACTTGCGTAAGCAAAAATTAGGGCGAGCCACGTTTTTACCATGCGATGCCTTAAAGCCTAAGCGTTTGTCAGCTCATCAACTGGAAGTCGTGGCAACGACACCTGGCATTATTGGGGTGGCTAGCGATTTAGTCCAAATTAAGATACCTAATCCTGTCGTGGCATCGTATCTTTTGGGGGCTACTGTGATTGCGGAAAACTTAGATGCTGCGACGATTTTAGCCCAAAAACTCAACCACAGCGTGAAGATTGTAACTCTTCAAGGTGATCTCTTAGCTAGTGGGGGAGCCATGACCGGAGGACAAAATAAGCAAGCTGGGATGGGGCTTTTGGAACAACGAAATCAGTTGGAAAAGCTACAAAAAGATGTGGGCTTGATGCAAGAAAAATTAGCCACAATGCAAAACATGGGGCAAAAAACGCGTCAGGAATTAGAAGTTCAACAAGCCCAAAGCAAGCAAGCCACCTTGACGGTAGTTGATTTGAGTCAAAAATTAACCCAAGCTCAACAAGAACATCAATTAGCTAGTGTACGGCTGAAATATCAAGCAGAACAAAGAGCCAAATTGCTGGCTAACAACAATTTAAGTGACGACTTTTTGAATGACTACGAAGCCAAATTGCATGACCTGGAAGCCCAATTGGCTCAAACTAAGCAAGCTAAGGCAGAACTTAGTCAAGAAGCTAACCAATTACAAGCTAATTTACAAGCAAGCAGTGTTTCTTATGAAGGTGCTTTAAAGAAGCAAGGGGAAATTGAACAAAAGTTAGCGGTCGTTAAGGAACGCTTGACTAGTCAAAGTCAACGTTTGGCTGATTTGAGTAAGCAAAAACTACAACTCGAAACCACCCTGGCCGCTAACCAGACTGAAGTGGCCAACTTAGAAAAAGTTAGTCCCGGTCCAACCGAGGGAAAATTGCAAGTACAGTTAGATGAATTGGAAGCCAAGCAAGCTGATTTACAGGCCACAATTGCTAAACTGAAAGAAGCAAGAACCGGTGGTAAAGATGAACAAGTTAAGGCGCAACTGCAAGTCAACCGTTTAGGTGACCTTCAAAGAGCGGCCTTAGATGAACAGGCTAACTTGGCGGTGCGTAAGAGTCAAATTCAAGGCCTGTTGAAAAATGACCTGGATGAATTGGCCAATAGCTATGCCATGACTTACGAAGCTGCTAGCCAAGATTCCGATTTAAATCGGGATTTAGCTTACGTTAACCAGCAAATACGGCTTTTGAAACTAGGTTTAGAAGATCTGGGTGAGGTTAACTTAGGGGCTATTAAAGAATTTGACCGGATCAATGAACGTTACGAATTCTTAACCAAGCAACAAGATGACCTCTTGAATGCCAAGGAACAATTGATTCAAAGTATGGATGAAATGGATGCCGAAGTGAAGAAGCGCTTCTTAGCGACTTTTAATGCTATCTCGGCTTCTTTTGAAAATGTCTTCCCGCAAATGTTTGGTGGCGGATATGCCAAACTGAAGTTAACCGATCCCGATGATCCTTTGACGACGGGAATTGAAATTATGGCCCAACCGCCGGGCAAGAAGTTCCAAACTTTAAGTCTCTTGTCTGGTGGGGAAAAAGCCTTAACGGCTATGGCCTTGCTCTTTGCCATTTTAAAGGTTCACCCGGTACCATTTGTTATCTTGGATGAAGCGGAAGCGGCTTTGGATGATGCCAATGTGCAACGTTATGCCCAATATCTGCAAAACTTCGATAGTAAGACCCAATTTATCGTGATTACTCACCGTAAGGGAACGATGATGAATGCTGACGTTTTATACGGGGTTACCATGCAAGAATCAGGAGTTTCGTCCGTCGTCTCTGTGGCGGTCAAAGATGATCAAGAAGAAAGGAATTAGAATATGGGACTTTTTGATAAATTAAGAAAAGCCTTCGGGGCCAAGGATCCTGAAGACAGTCAAAGTGAAAGTCAGTCAACTTCAGAAGTTGCGAGTAGTCAAGTTGATAGCCAAGCGTCCACAACCGTTGGGAGCTCTGATCAAGCAAGTTTAAGTTCCAGCGTCAATCAAAGTATGGCTCAAAGTGCCAGTATTAGTGTTAGCCTGAGTTTAGCGGCAAGTGAAAGTACTAGTGTTAGTCAAAGCCAAGCAGAATCCGAAAGCTTAAGCTTGGCAATGACCAGTCAAAGTTTGAGTGAAAGTACAAGTTTAGCAACCAGTCTAAGCGCATCAACTAGTACGAGCTTGAGTGAATCAGTTAGCCTGAGTGTTAGCGCCAGCGAAAGTGAAAGCCTCAGCGAAAGTCAAAGCTTAGCTCAAGCAGAAACTGTTAGTTCAGAAAATGAAGAAACCAAGCGTTATACCAAAGGTTTAGAAAAATCACGGACCGGCTTTGGGGCTAAGATTAACGCCCTTTTAGCCAATTTCCGGCGGGTGGATGAAGATTTCTTTGAAGAATTAGAAGAAACCTTAATCGAGGCCGATGTGGGTTTTGAAACGGCTATGCAAATTTCGGAAGAACTTCGGCAAGAAGTTAAGCTCCGCAATGCCAAGAAGAAATCTGATATTTCAGATGCCATCATTGAAAAATTGGTGGACATGTATGAAGCTGAAGGTCAAGGAGAGGACAACCAACTTCATTTTGCCACGCAAGGACCAACCGTTGTCCTCTTTGTTGGGGTTAATGGGGTAGGAAAAACCACTACGATTGGGAAATTAGCCCACCGTTACCAAAGTCAAGGTAAGAAGGTTTTATTAGCAGCGGCGGATACTTTTAGAGCCGGGGCTATTCAACAATTAGTTGAATGGGGAAAGCGCACCAATGTTGAAGTTGTGGCTAAACCAGAAAAAAGTGATCCCGCAGCTGTGGTCTTTGAAGCCGTTAAAAAAGCAAAGGCAGAAGATTACGATATTTTATTCGTCGATACAGCCGGTCGTTTGCAAAACAAGGTTAACTTGATGAAGGAATTAGAAAAAATTCAAAGAGTGATTATCCGTGAAATTCCGGAAGCGCCACATGAAGTTATTTTGGCTTTGGATGCCACAACCGGGCAAAATGCCCTCAACCAAGCCAAGGAATTTAGTCAAGTTACCAAGGTATCGGGGATTGCCTTGACTAAACTTGATGGAACCGCACGTGGAGGGATTGTTTTAGCCATTCGTAATGAATTGCATCTGCCAGTGAAGTTAGTGGGTTTAGGCGAAGGTATGGACGACTTACGGGACTTTAATCCGGAAGAATACGTCTATGGTCTTTTCCAAGGCTTGGTTACTCCTAAGTAGAGGTGGCATATGGCTTTGGAAAAAACCAATCGGATTAATGCTTTGTTTGAGTTTTATGAACCGCTTTTGACTGAAAAACAAATGAACTATATTGCCCTTTATTATCGGGATGATTATTCCTTGGGTGAGATTGCTGAAAACTATGAAGTTTCTCGGCAAGCAGTTTATGATAATATTCGGCGTACGGAAAAAATTTTGGAGGAGTATGAAACTAAGCTTCAACTTTTTCAGCGTTTTCAAGCTCAAAGCAAGCAAACCGATGAACTCGAAAATTACGTGCGGGAAAATTATTCTCAAGATGGAAGACTCTTGGCAATGATTGAGCAGTTAGCTCGACTGGAAGAATAGGAAAGATGGTGTTGTAATATGGCATTTGAAGGTTTAACAGAACGTCTCCAAAATGCGATTAGCAAACTGAGAAAAAAAGGTAAAATTACAGAATCTGACGTCAAAGAAGTTATGCGCGAAATTCGCCTGGCTTTATTAGAAGCAGACGTTAACTTTAAGGTTGTTAAAGACTTTGTAAAGACTGTGCGGACACGTGCGGTGGGATCGGAAGTGCTCGAGAGTTTAACTCCGGCCCAACAAATTGTTTCCATTGTAAATGAAGAATTAATTAAGGTGATGGGGGATGAAGCGACCCCATTGAACAAGTCTCCTAAGATTCCTACCATTATCATGATGGTTGGGCTCCAAGGGGCCGGGAAAACAACTACAGCCGGTAAATTAGCCCTCAAACTCAAAAATGAAGAAAATGCACGGCCGTTAATGATTGCTGCTGATGTTTACCGACCTGCTGCCGTTGATCAATTAAAGGTAGTGGGGGAAAGTATTGACGTGCCGGTTTTTGAAATGGGGACCGACGTTGACCCTGTTGAAATTGTACGCCGAGGTTTAGCTCTAGGACGAGAAAAGAAAAACGACTATATCATCATTGATACGGCTGGGCGTCTGCAAATTGATGAGAAATTGATGGATGAGTTAAAAAACATTAAGGAATTAGCTCAACCTAACGAAATTCTCTTAACAATTGATGCCATGACGGGACAAAACGCCGTGGAAGTGGCCCAAGGTTTCAATGACCAATTAGATGTTACGGGGGTTGTCTTAACTAAGTTAGATGGGGATACCCGTGGTGGGGCGGCCCTTTCTGTCCGAACGGTAACGGGTAAGCCAATCAAGTTCATAGGGGAAGGGGAAAAGTCGACCGATTTAGATGTTTTCTACCCTGACCGAATGGCTTCAAGAATCCTAGGGATGGGGGACATGTTGACCTTGATTGAAAAGGCGCAGCGTGACTTCGATCAACAAAAGGCTGAGGAAATGGCTGAAAAAATGCGGGCTAACACCTTTGACTTCAATGATTTTATCGACCAATTAGAACAGGTTCAAAAAATGGGACCATTGGAAGATATCATGAAGATGATTCCTGGAATGGCTAACAACCCAGCCTTAAAGAATGTTAATGTTGATCCCAAAGATATTGAAAGAACTAAGGCCGTGGTCTACTCCATGACTCCTGCGGAAAGAGAAAATCCTGACCTTTTAAACCCAAGTCGCCGGCGACGGATTGCAGCGGGATCTGGGCGGCCGATTCAAGAAGTTAACCGCATGATTAAGCAATTTAAGCAAATGCAAGACATGATGCAAAAGATGTCTAAAGGTAACTTTGCCGGTATGGAAGGTCTCTTGGGTAACGGAATGACTGGTAAGTTAGCTAAGATGTCCATGAACCGTATGATGCGCAAAAACAAAAAACGTAAATTAGATAAATTAAGAAGACGGCGGAAAAAATAAAATAGTAAAAAGCCGATAAAATGGGCTTTTATTGGAGGAAAAGAAATTTTTTTGAGACTGTCAAGAATTTTTCCTTTACACCAGATTGATTTACTGGTATATTAATAAACGTTGAGAAGATAATAGGAGGTGCAAAAATTTATGGCAGTTAAAATTCGTTTAAAGCGTATGGGTTCTAAGAAAGCTCCTTTCTACCGTATCGTTGTTGCTGACTCACGTTCACCACGTGATGGTCGTTTCATCGAAACTGTTGGGACATACAACCCATTAACACAACCTGAAACAGTTACGCTTAAGGAAGAAGAAATCATGAACTGGTTGAACAACGGTGCACAACCATCAGACACAGTTCGTAACATTCTTTCAAAGAATGGCGTAATGAAGAAGTTCCACGAAGCAAAATTTTCCAAGTAATTAAAAGGTAGTTGAAACATATGACACCAGCAGATGTGACGGAGTTAATTCTAACCATCATTAGGCCATTAGTGACCGAACCCGATGTGGTACAAGTTGCTGTGGTTGAAGATGCACATTTTCTGAATTTCAATGTAACAGTTGCCCCCGCTGATATGGGGCGGGTAATTGGAAAAAATGGTCGGGTCGTTTCCTCGATTCGGACCATTGTCTACGGTGTCCATTTGAGTCAACCGGCTCGGATGCGCCTAAACATTGTGGAATAAAAAAGCCTCCAAGCCTAGCTTTGAGGCTTTTTTTCTTAGAATCAAGGAGGAAAACATGGAATTTTATCAAGTCGGAAAAATTGTTAATACACATGGTATCCGGGGTGAAGTGCGGGTGAAGTCTACGACTGACTTTAATGACCAACGTTTCGCACCAGGACAAATTCTTTACATCGTCCAGGGAAAGCAGGCACCCGTGGAAGTCAAGGTGAAGTCTCACCGTCAACACAAGGGATTGGATCTATTAGTTTTTGAAGGCTTAGAAAATATCAACTTAGTAGAACAATACAAGCAAGCTGATCTAAAGGTTTCCAAGGACCAACAAGCAGAATTGGACGAAGGTGACTACTATTACAATCAAATTATCGGTTTAGAAGTAGTTGACCAAGAAGATGGGACAGTTTACGGGACTATCAAAGAAATTTTATCACCGGGGGCAAATGACGTTTGGGTTGTAGGTCGTAGGGGGGAAGATGATATCTTATTGCCGGCAATTGCCGATGTCATCAAGGAAATTAACCTGGACCAAAAACAAGTTATAGTTGAAATGATGGAAGGACTGATTTAAGATGCGGATTGATATACTAAGTCTTTTCCCTAACATGTTCCAACCCCTCAGAGAGTCGATTGTAGGTAAAGCCGAAGAAAAAGGACTCTTAGATATTGAAGTTACAGACTTCCGTGACTATACCACTCAAAAACAAAACCACGTTGATGATGCCCCTTACGGTGGGGGAGCCGGGATGTTACTTCAAGCTCAGCCCATCTTTGATGCTTTAGCCGCGACTCAAGCTAAGGCTCAAACTAAGGGGCGGGTTATCTTGCTAGATCCAGCTGGTAAGAAGTTCGATCAGAGTGTGGCCGAGGATTTAGCTAACGAAGAGCATTTAACCTTTATTTGTGGTCATTACGAAGGGTATGATGAGCGAATTAGAACGCTAGTAACCGATGAAATTTCCCTAGGTGATTTCGTTTTAACTGGTGGTGAATTAGGGGCAATGGTCATTGTTGACGCGACTGTTCGCTTGTTACCTGGGGTTTTAGGCAATGGTGAATCTGCACCAGGTGATTCTTTTTCAAGTGGTCTCTTAGAATACCCTCAATACACACGTCCGGCTGATTTTAGGGGGATGAAAGTTCCTGAGGTCTTGACTAGTGGGAACCACGCTAAAATTGCTGAATGGCGTAATAAAGAGGCTTTAAGGCGGACTTTTGAACGCCGACCTGATATGTTGAAAAATTATGAATTATCTAAGCAAGAAGCTAAGTGGCTACGGGAATTTCAAACTGAAAGCAAAGAATCCTAAAAAAAGCTTTACTTAAGTGCTAAATCATGGTAAATTAGTCTTTGGCATATTAATGCTATAAAAACGATAATCCGCTGCACCTGGACATGATTATCAGTGAAAGGAAGAAAAATTAATGTCAGTAAACCCATTAATCGCAAAGCTTACACAAGCTCAATTACGTAACGATATTCCAGAATTCCGCGCTGGTGACACTGTTCGTGTTCACGCACGTATCGTTGAAGGATCACGTGAACGTATCCAAGTTTTCGAAGGTGTTGTTATCAAGCGTCGTGGTGAAGGTATCTCAGAAACTTACACTGTTCGTAAGATGTCAAGTGGTATCGGTGTGGAACGTACTTTCCCATTGCACACACCACGTGTAGATAAGATTGAAGTTGTACGTTACGGTAAGGTTCGTCGTGCTAAGCTTTACTACTTACGTGCATTGCACGGTAAGGCAGCTCGTATCCCAGAACGTCGCCGTTAATATAGACTCGAAAAGTCTAATCTTATATGGATTAGGCTTTTTTTGTATAGATTTTGGGCTCTCAGATTAAACACCTAGTCAAGTTGTCATTAGTTTGGTAAAATGGATAAGTAAGATATTATTAAGAAACTAAGGTAAAATATATGAAAGACAGACGATGGGGGCTGATGTTTGTTGCCTTAAGTGCGGGGATGCTTGTTGCAACTAACGCCCGAGCAGACAGTGGTGACACTAACAATGCGCCGGTGATTAAAGTTACAGCTTCAGCTACTAAGTTAAACGATAGCGCTAAGTCGGTGAGTTCTACGGAAGTTGAAACCGAAGAAGTTACTACTGATGACAAAGCGTTAGTAAGTTCAGAAACGAAGAAGGCTGTGGATGTTGATCGTGATAGTCAAGAAGATGACAGAGAGCCAGTTGAAGTAACTGTCAAGGCAGCGGTTAAGCTCGATGATACTAAAGCAGTGACTGAAAAAACTGATGATATACGTGAAACAGGCAGTGATGCAACTGAAACGACAGGAGAAACAAAAACTTCGATGTTAGTGAGTGCTGTGCCTGAAAAAAAGACTGTGGTGGAAAAGGCGGTTGTAAGTACACCGGTTGTGGCAAAGTCGGTAGCAATGAATACGGCTAGTATAGGTTCAGCATATGCGACTACTAATCCGCCTGAAACAGTGGTGGAAACGACCAAAAAAGTTGATGTTGATTGTCGTCCGGTCAAGCAAAAAACTAACTATTCGCTTTTTGATCCGCATAATGACATTTTACGACAAAAGTTAGTCATGGTTGGTGCGGGTTTTGTCAGTGTTAGTTCTCTGTTTGGATTGGTGGTTATTGACCACTACCAAGGCAAGAAATACTTGGGCTAAGTCAAAGAAGAGGTTTAAAAAATATAAAAAGAACCGCTGAAATTTAACGCCATCTTTTCAAGTTGCGTGATTTTAGTGGTTTTTTACTTTGAGTCTTTTCTCAGTTTTCTTGTACAATTAAAGCAGTAAGGCTTTGGGAAAATTTAGGGTGGTCTTTATTAAGACGTAAAATTTTACCATCCATGGTGGTAAAGCAGTGTTCTGATTGTCCCTTACAAATAAGCACTCCGTCTTGGTTAGTCATCTTGTAAGCTAAGGTTAATTTAACTCCGGAAAATTTAGTGACCGACACATCAATGCTTAAAGTGTCAGCAAAGGTCGAAGGCTTAAGGTATTTACATTTAACGGCGACTACAGGGGAGATAATACCTTGGGCTTCGAGCTTGGCGTAGTTCCAGCCGATTTTATTCAAAAAGGAAACCCGCGCTTCCTCCATGAAACGAATGTAATTGGAATGGTGGGTAATCCCCATGCGGTCAGTTTCGTAGTATTGGATATAGTGTTGATAGACTTGCATAAATTGTTTCCTTTCAGTATGATAATCATATTATAGCGCAATTTTATTGATGTTAGAAATAAAAGAAAGAGGATTGTAGATGACTAAAATAAGAGAAAGAAGAAGACTACAAATTGTGCAAAGTTTTCGCCAACTTTTATTTCAAGAACCGCTGGAAAAAATCAGTATTGAAGAAATTTGTCAAGAAGCTCAAATTCACCGTTCGACTTTTTACCGTTATTTTCAAGATAAGGATGATTTATTTCGCTTTTTATTTGAAACGTACTTTGTTGAACAGTTAGACAATACAAATTTAGTAACTTCAGTGATTCATCTTATTTTGCGAGAAAAAAAGATTTTTCGCAACATCTCAATCAATAACCAGCGCAGTTTTGCCTATTGGTTGATGATTGATATTGTAGCAGCGCGGCTTGAAGAGGCAGCCAAGTCAGGTGAGTTGGCTCAAGCACCGGAATTATGTGTACTGGCCACTATGATTACTGGTTCTACACAACCGGCTTTAACTGCTAAGATGATTGCGGGGGCTTTTTTGGTACTACTATTTGAGTGGATTGATAGCAACTATCAAATGACAGCTCAAGAGGTAGAAGACTTGGTAAAATCCCTTTTCAATGCCAAGTTTAATTAAAAAAATGAGTTAAAAAAATTTTACATAAAGATAAATATGGTGTAAAATTGATTCTAATAAGGATAGCTCCTTAGGTAATGAAAACATAAGTGATTTATAATGAGACTCAATGCGGATATGGAGGGATAGCTATGAGTTCTTTACAGAAGATGATGCTTAATTTAACACAATTAATGCGTCTACGTGAACACAATCGTACTTTTTCAGAATTGGAAAAGTTAGGGGCGATTGATATGTACTATCTTGAAGCAATTTATCAATTAAAGGATCCAACGGTTGGGACAATTTCACGCCTTTTAGGGCAATCAACGCCAAACACTAACTATCACATTAAGAAGTTAATTAATATAGGTTTGGTGGAAAAGAAGGTGGATGAAGAAGACCACCGGGTAGCTCATTTAATGGTAACCAATAAGTACACCAGTTTAATTTCTGATGATCAAGAGTTTTGGCAAAGTTTTCAAGAACGCTTAGAAGATCAAGTTGACCCTACGGACATTACGATTTTCCAACGGGTTTTACGCCAAGCCATTGAAATTATCAGTGAGGAAAATTTGGAAACACTTGAACAAAAATAAGCAAAAGCCCTATGTCAGGGCTTTTTTGCATGGTAAAGTTATGGTATAGTTGCAATGACAACGCTATTACGTTCGAGAGGTATAAGTGATGAAGAAAAAACAAAATTTATTTAAGCAAGTATTGGTGGCACTTTTTTGTGCCATTGTGCTTGTTCAGACTTCAATTCCTTTTTTGGGTTACATCCCCTTAGGAGTTTTGAATTTAACTATTATTCAGATTACTGTAATTGTGGCAGCCTTAACTTTAGGTTTAGGGCCAGGAGTGACGGTAGGTTTTTTTTGGGGCGTGGTAACTTTTATTCGGGCTTTTGTGGCACCTACGAGCCCTTTAGCAGCGATTGTCTTTGTAAACCCGATTATTTCAGTTGTACCGAGGATGATGATTGCCGTGATGGCCTTTTACAGCTGGAAATTTTTTAACAAATTTCTTAAAATTGAAGGTCTTTCCTTTAGTTTGGCAGCTATTTTAGGGGCGTTGACTAATACGATTTTAGTCCTTGGGGCTATTTATCTCTTCTACCGGGGCCAATCTCATGCCTTATATGCTGTTTCAACGGACAAATTATTGCCCCTCTTACTAGGCGTTGTAGCGACTAATGGAATCCCTGAAGCACTTTTATCGGCTGTTATCACGCCAGTAATTGTGATACCGGTAAAAAAATTAGTAGATCGTAAAAGTAAAAAAAATAAATAAAAATTTCTGACTTAAAAGTTAGGGGAAGCGACTAATTATGGTATGATAGTAGCTAAGAAATAAAGTTGTAGACGAAGGTAGGTCACGGAAAATGGAAAATAATGTCTTATTTCCTGGAAGTACAATTGGAATTATTGGGGATAGCCCAAGTGGAGTTATGTTAGCCCAAGCTGCGCAACACTTAGGTTTTAAAGTCGTATCTTACAGCAGACACGAATCCAGTCCGGTATTGGCCCACGCAGATGTAGCCTTAGTGGGCAGGTTAAATGATAAAGAAAAATTAGCAGACTTTGCGCAGCGGTGTGATTTGGTAACTTACGAATCTGATGAAATTGATGTGCAAGTGATTCGTTATTTGAGTCATTTTACACGGGTACCACAAAATACAGAATTATTAGAGTTGACACAGGATCGGCTATTAGAACGTGCCTTTTTCGAACAAATGAATGTCAATATTGCCCCTTACGCAACTATTATTAATTTAGATGATATTTATCAAGCTATGCCATCAATTGGTTATCCCTGTGTACTCAAGCCTATCCAAAAGGATTTTAACCCCAAACGTATCAGGGTGATTCGAAAACAAACTGACATTGCAGACTGTGCTGAATTAGTGGAAAAAGGCACCTATATTTTAGAGTCACATGTTGATTTTGAACGTGAAGTTTCTTTAATTATGACAAAAACTCAAGATCAAAAAGTGACATCTTTTCCTTTGGTAGAATGTCGGGTAAAAGAAGACCAAACCTTAGCCTTAGCAAGTATGCCGGCCCAATTAGATACGGATACCGTGCAGGAAATTGAACGTTTAGCCCAAGAAATAGCACAAAAGATTAGTTATGTGGGCTGTTTTGAATTGTCCTTTTATCTAACTAAAAATGGGACGCTCTACTTTAACCGTCTAACACCGGCTCTGAGTAATGCAGGCTATATTTTCAATAAAACGGTCAATGTCACCATGTTTGAGCAACATTTACGTGCTTTGGCACAAATCCCTTTGGTACAGCCAGAAATTGTGCATCCTGGAGTTTTGTTCTTTATTACAAAAGAAATGGAAAATGCTCTCCGTACCCAGTGGGTTTTAAAGGATAATTGGTTTTATGATATGTATCGTATCCCAGAAGTTATGCAGCACAAGACTAGTAACATCGGGCACGTTTTAGTTTTAGCAGAAAATGTGCAAATAGCACAACAACAGATTGAAAATACCGGAATTTTGAAATAATGATGTTAAGTAGGTATCTCTGAGAAAGAAACTTACTTATTCTTTTAGGTTAAAATTGGAAGAAATTTTAATATAGGGTAAGAAGACTTCCGAATTTCGTTCAAGTGATGAATTGCCCTCGTTATTAAACGTAACTGGGTCTTACAAACTCACAAGAACTAGGGAGACTCAGGTATAGAAAAACCAAAAAATTAAGTTAAATAACATTACCGACTGATATTCAACTTGTTGGTAATAAAGGGTGCTTGTCAAACACCCAAATGTAACCACATCAGGTAGGAGTGTCTGGCTTGCCTTGAAACGCTTGAACTACTGACTGTATGGTCGTGAGTTATGCCCCCCCGAGCTTATTAGGGGGTGACGATAAAATATAAATGTGTTGAGATTGTATGTGAGAGGATAATAATATGTCGACAAGAAGTAAACATAAAAAACATAGACTTAGCAAAGTTTGGTTATGGCTACTAGGAATCTTAGTTGCCATTGTAGTGGTGGTATTTGTCAGTCAATTAAGTTTTGTCAAGGACCGTCTCGCTCAAACGACAGGTAACGTGGCAGTTTACCAAAAGCAAGAATATGAGAAACAAAGAGCCATTGCGAAGAAGAAGTATGGGCAACAAGCTACTTCGTTTAGTGAAACAAGCCAAAAATCCCTCAAGAAAACTAAGACAAAATATACTTACTATACCGTACAATCGGGTGATTATTTATCCACGATTGCTCAAGACTATGGATTAACAGTGGAAGAAATTATGAAATTAAATAAGCTCGATAGTAAGGTTGTAAGTGTAGGGCAAAAATTAAAACTGCCTAAAAATGCCACACAAACAAGTCGTAACTCAAGTACCAATAGTAGCAATGATAATTATTACGGCGACACTTCAGATGATACAGACACCAGTGCTACAACTGGGGACGCCTACTAACAGAGGATATGGCTATGAAAGTAGCGTTTAGGCGCTTTAAAGACTCATTTACGAAATTTGTCAAAATTTTTGTGGAACGTTTTACTGATTCAGATATCAATAATATTGCCATCGTCATTGCTTATTACACTTTACTGGCAATGTTACCGTTATTAATCGTAGTCGGAAATATTTTGCCCATGATTAATTTGTCGGCGACGACAATTTTGGCTTATATACAACCAATTTTACCTAAAACGATTTATCGCACGATTGCTCCATTAATTAAGACGTTTCTTACCCAAGGATCAGGGGGGATTGCCTCTGTGAGTGGGCTTGTGGCCTTGTGGGCCGTTTCGCGGGGGATTAATGCCATTAATGTTGCTTTTAATCGTGCTTATGGTGTTGGACGGAAACAAAGTCCACTTGTTACACGTTTACTATCCTTTTTATTTACGATTTTAATTGGGGTGTTAATTTTCATTTTATTTGTGACTTTTTCTTTTGGACAAGTCTTTTTAGAAAACGTTGCGCCTATTTTTAATTTACCTAGTGATTGGTTAGCAACTTTCTTACGTTTGCGGATGCCAACGGCAACCTTAGTAATTTTCATTACTTTTTGTATCTTGTATCGGTTATTACCAAATGCAAAAATTCATTTTGTGAATATCTTACCAGGAGCATTTTTAGCTACCTTGAGTTGGCTTTTGATTTCACAACTTTTTTCCTATTACATTACCTATATTGCGCGCTCTGTCCTCAGTTATGGTACAATTGGAACCTTTATTGTTTTAATGTTTTGGTTGAATTTTACTTGTTGGGCAATTATTTTTGGCGCCGTGGTTAATGCAACTTTTGAGTATTGGCGCTTTGGTGAAGTTAAGACACGAACCCACCGGTGGAAAACATACCTGCATCGTAAAATTAAGAACACTAAAAAATCAGCTTCGGAAAAATGAAGCTGATTTTTCTTTATACTAATTTATCACAGGGGCAAGAAGACTCCCGAACTTTGTTCGGGTGATGAATTGCCCCAT
>NZ_AZFH01000180.1:0-485 GCF_001435735.1 Ligilactobacillus equi DSM 15833 = JCM 10991 | reverse complement strand
TAGAGCATCTGACTGTTAATCAGGGTGTCGACGGTTCGAGTCCGCCTACCGGAGTTGATGGAGAGTTGTCCGAGAGGCCGAAGGAGCATGATTGGAAATCATGTAAGGGGGTAATGACCTCCTTCAAGGGTTCGAATCCCTTACTCTCCGTTTTATGTTATGGCCCGTTGGTCAAGTGGTTAAGACACCACCCTTTCACGGTGGTATCATGGGTTCGAATCCCGTACGGGTCACTTATGGAGGATTAGCTCAGTTGGGAGAGCGTCTGCCTTACAAGCAGAGGGTCACAGGTTCGAGCCCTGTATCCTCCATTATCTTTGGTCCATTGGAGTAGTGGTTATCTCGCCTCCCTGTCACGGAGGAGATCGTCGGTTCAAATCCGTCATGGACCGTTTGCATTAGCAAACTATCAAAGCTTAATAAGTATCTCAAATGGCTCGGTAGCTCAGTCGGTAGAGCAATGGATTGAAGCTCCATGTGTCGGC
>NZ_AZFH01000179.1:0-282 GCF_001435735.1 Ligilactobacillus equi DSM 15833 = JCM 10991 | reverse complement strand
CAACCATTAAAGTTGCCAATGCTAGATATATGAAGATACCAAAATTAGGGATTGTTAAAACAAGTAAAACTAACTTATTAAATGATTGTAAAATCAAACGTTATACCGTAGAACATGCACCAAATGGCAACTACTATTTGAGCTTGCAAGTTGAGTTTGAGAACCAAGAACTTAATAAAACGGGTAAAGTAGTAGGTATCGACTTGGGTGTACATGATTTAGCGATTGCTTCTGATGGTGTTAAATATCCTAAACTACAATTCAAGAGCTTAGAAAAGAAGG
>NZ_AZFH01000034.1:0-2470 GCF_001435735.1 Ligilactobacillus equi DSM 15833 = JCM 10991 | reverse complement strand
ATAATATAGAATAAGATACTTTTCATTCTATATTATTCTACATTTTATATAGCAGGCAGTAGTGTGAAGAAAAGAAATGAAAAAGACACGCTTGACGCAGCCGAAGGTTCATCCTTACCACCACGGGGGGAGAGAAAAGCTACACCGAAAAAAGCCCGCCGAATTGTGAATGGTGTGGTTATTATGGTGGTACTTTTATTTGTAGCTTTCTGTGGAGTGACTTATAATTACGTCCAAGGAGCCTTGAAACCCTTGCATCCCAATTCTAGTCAACAAATTCAGGTACAAATTCCTGCCGGTTCTACTAGTAAGCAAATTGGGAATATTTTAGAAAAGAAAAAAATCATTAAGAACGGTTTTGTTTTTGACTACTATACTCGTACCAAAAAACTTGGAGGTTTCAAGTCAGGTTACTATGTACTAAAACCTTCGATGACCTTGACGCAAATTGCTAAGGAATTGGCTAAGGGTGGCTCAGCCACAGCTCTAATGAATACTGGCCGAGTGGTGGTTCGAGAAGGGGCCACGGCTGATCAGATTGGTGATGAAGTTGCTTTAAATACTAAGTACAGTAAGCAAGCGTTCTTAAACCTGCTAAATGACGAGAGTTTTTTGAAGGAATTACAAGCTAAATATCCAGAACTCTTGGATTCAGCTATGCAAGCTAAAGATGTACGCTATCGCTTAGAAGGTTATCTTTACCCCGCTACCTACACAGCAAGCAAGAAAACCACGCTTAAGGAATTGGTAACGGAAATGGTGGCTACCACCAACCAACATCTTCAACCCTATTATGCAGAAATCAAGGATAAGAAGTACACGGTGCACGAAGTCTTAACTATGGCGTCTTTGGTTGAACGTGAAGGTGCCACTGACGATGATCGCCGTATGATTGCCGGGGTCTTTTGGAATCGGATTGACAAGAAGATGAAACTACAAACCGATGTAGCTGTTCTTTATGCTTTAGGGCACCATAAGGAAGTTGTAACTTACAAGGATTTAGAAGTTGATTCACCTTACAATCTGTATAAGTATGAGGGTTATGGTCCAGGACCTTATAATAACCCAAGCCTTTCCGCTATTAAGGCGACTTTAAACCCTAAAGACCGTGATAAGGGCTACCTTTACTTTGTAGCTGATATCCATAGTAAGAAAGTTTACTATTCGAAAGACTACGATGAACATCAAAAAAATGTTGAAATGGTTCAAGCCAAAACTGATGCAAGTAAGAAAAATGAAAATAAATAATTGAGGAGATTAATAATGTCTACACCAAACAAACGTCCACGTCCTGTTGTTATTGGAGTTACTGGAGGCTCCGGTAGCGGGAAAACCACGGTTTCTCACGCTATCTTTGATCAATTACAAGGACACTCATTGTTGATGTTAGAAGAAGACTCTTACTACCGGGATCAATCAGAAAAACCCATGGCAGAAAGAGTAAAGACCAACTACGACCATCCTGATGCTTTTGATACTGATTTGATGATTGAACAAATCAAGCAATTATTAGAGTGGCAAAATGTAGAAATTCCGGTTTACGATTATACGGAACATACTCGTAGTGATAAGACGGTTTTAGTCGAACCTAAGGAAGTTATCATTGTGGAAGGAATTTTGGTCTTAAATGATCCTCGCTTGCGGGATTTGATGGATATCAAGGTTTTTGTGGACACTGATGATGATATTCGTATTATTCGCCGGATTCAACGGGATTTGGAGGAACGGGGACGTTCGTTACAATCAGTGATTGACCAGTATCAAAGTACAGTGAAGCCAATGTACCATCAATTTATTGAACCAACCAAGCGTTATGCAGACTTAATTGTGCCTGAAGGGGGCTCTAATCAAGTAGCGATTGACTTGTTGGTCACAAAGATTCGTGATATCATTAGTGATTAAATGTGCTATACTAGTAGATAAGTAAATTTATGAGGTGAAAATATGGCTGAAAAAACATTTCCAATGACCTTAGAAGGTAAGCAAAAATTAGAAGAACAATTAGAATTCTTAAAAACAGAAAAACGGGCTGAAATTGTGAAGCGCATCCAAGTGGCACGTTCTTTTGGGGATTTATCTGAAAACTCAGAATATGAAGCCGCTAAGGATGAACAAGCGCACAATGAAGGTCAAATTAAAGAAATCGAAAATCAGTTACAACATGCTGAAATTATTGATAACAGTGATGTAAGTGATGATGAGGTTGCGATTGGTAAGACGGTAGTTTTCCAAGAAGATGATGACGAACCAGAAACATACCAGATTGTAGGCTCTGCCGAAGCGGATGCTTTCAATGGGAAGATTTCTAACGAATCCCCAATTGCGGCTAGCTTAATTGGACACAAGGTGGGCGATATGGTAACTATCGAAACACCTGGTGGAGATATGACCGTTAAAATTTTAGAAGTTAAATAAATTTAATGAAAAAGGAGCGTAAATCCCCCTACTTTAGTGGGGGGATATAAGCTCC
>NZ_AZFH01000178.1:0-2181 GCF_001435735.1 Ligilactobacillus equi DSM 15833 = JCM 10991 | reverse complement strand
ACACCAGAACCTGATACTGGAGTAGTAGGTGTTGCAGTGTTGGCTGCTTCATCAGCGTTAGCTTTTACGGAAACAAAGAAAGTTCCTAAAGCAACCGCTGCCCCTGTAGCTACGCCTTTGTAAGCACGATTAAGCTTCAAAGTACGTTTCTTTTTAACAATTTTATTCTTCATAAAATTTTATTCTCCCTTTCAATAAGTTATTAAAAAACACACATACACAGTCTTTAATAAAGTTAACTTTTCCTCAAAAAAGGCGCTTATAACTTTTTAGGGTAGCTATGTTTGCATTTTCTACAATTAAAAAGTAACACAATATTGATTATGTAATCAAGGATAAATGTTGTTTATTTTACAATAAAAATAAATATATATATAATTACAAATTCAACAAAAATCAAACAACCATTTTATTGATTATATCAATTGTTGTCAGTCAAAAATCGCAATATTATTGTACTATTTATTAGAAATGAAAAAATAAGTTGTATAATAAACGTATACATTTTATTTATTTTAGTGATTATTTAAATATTTATCAATAGAATAAAAAACAAACTAAAAGGGGTATTTTTATAGCGAATAATGAACCAAAAAATATACTTAGCAACGTATCGAAGTGGGGATCATCGTTAGGTATTAGAATACCTATGAAATTTATACAACAAGTCGGTATCAAGATGTCAGATGTCATCCAATTTTCCGAGCGTTGAGCGCGATGGTGGTATTTTTGTAAAAAAGATAACAAGCCACCACCCATTAATTTCAGAAATGGAACCATATATCTACTTTCAATCTCGCCTTGACGGATTTAAATTCTATTTTGAATCTGTTGGCGACGCAAAAGATGATGTCATTTTTAAAACTTTTTATGGCGCAATGAGTCAGACAATTTTGACAATCTTAAACTTATGGATCGAGATTTTATGGTTGGGAAAGAAAAAATGGACTGTCCGTAGTAATGTTGACAGTAATTTAAATATCCAAATCAGAAGTAGTTTAGGCGAACGACGCCCAGGCGCCCAGGAAAAGAAAAATTTATAAGAAAGAATATCAAATTTATGCACCTTCTAGATATTCTTTTTCTAACAGACAAAGAAGTTCGGGACTATCTTATTAAAGTCAAATTTTAAAACTAGTGTAATGATAAGCAAGTGTTTATAATGTCACTTGCTTTTTTAAGTTTAAATTTAAAATAAAAAGAAATTTGCTTCATATAACGTTTTGTTATTCAATATAAGCGTAGGAAAAAATTAACTATCGAAGAAAATATATAATTCACTTGTAAATTCATTTCGAATAACAATCCAAAATAAATTCTAGATTTTATTTTGGATTTATTTTTAAATCTCTTATATTAAGAAAGCTACTTCTCAAGACATTACTAAACAAGAAAGTACAATTCAAAATCAAGAAAAAGTGGTTGATTCTGCTAAAAAACAGGTTAACCAAACACAAGATAATATTGCTCCTACACAAAAGAAAGTATAACTGCTCCTTTTTGTATGTTTCTATCCACATTTTGTAATAATCAACCAATAATAAATTACTATATCCCATGTTTAGTAACACCTTTCCATTCAACAACAAAAAAAGAGTTCCTTGATTGGAACTCTTTTTCTTTAGCTATTTGACAATTCTAGTCTTCTCTACGCTTGCGGTAGCCAAGACCAAACATACCAAGTGCTGCAGCAGCTGCACCCGCTACAAGCGCTAATGGGCCATTGCCTTCGTCACCTGTTTGAGGTAATGTTTCTGGAGTTGCGGGAACTTCCTTAGCTGCTTTTTGTGGTACAACTGCTTGAACTGAGCCATTAGAGTAAACAGCCTTTGTTGGAGTTGCAGGAGTACCTTGTGCAGGTTGTGCAGGTTGTGCAGGTGTTGATGGAGTTGGGGCAGGGGTTTCTGGCTTTTCAGGAACCTTCTTGTAAACATTAGTTACATTACCGTCTTCATCTTCATCAATCTTAACTAATTGGTAACCAGGAATATCATTTCCATCACGGTCAGGGAAGGAACCTTCTTCTTGATCTTTCAAGTGCTTACCATTTTCATCAACCCAGTTAGTTACAGGAACTTTAATTGGGTTTTCAACGGTATTAGTCTTGTATTCAACACCACCGTTGGTTTGCACCATAGTGTTTTCGAGCACACCCTTAGCATCTTTATTTACCTTACCAGC
>NZ_AZFH01000177.1:0-356 GCF_001435735.1 Ligilactobacillus equi DSM 15833 = JCM 10991 | reverse complement strand
ACCTCCGACCCCCTGTTTACAAGACAGATGCTCTGCCAGCTGAGCTAAGTCGGCTTTATTTCTTAATGAAAAATTATTCAATTACTATGCGGGTGAAGGGACTTGAACCCCCACGTCATAAAGACACTAGAACCTAAATCTAGCGCGTCTGCCAGTTCCGCCACACCCGCGGATCATGAGTCGTGACAGGCTCGAACTGTCGACCCTCTGATTAAAAGTCAGATGCTCTACCGACTGAGCTAACGACTCATATGGAGGATACAGGGCTCGAACCTGTGACCCTCTGCTTGTAAGGCAGATGCTCTCCCAACTGAGCTAATCCTCCATATGCACAGCAACGTCCTACCCTCACAGGG
>NZ_AZFH01000176.1:0-633 GCF_001435735.1 Ligilactobacillus equi DSM 15833 = JCM 10991 | reverse complement strand
TGCAGACCAAACATCCGTACTAGTATCTTCCGTATTTTTTCCGACATAACGTGAAACAATTGAAATTTGATTACCACCAATATAATTAAGTTTAGAAAGATTAAAAATAACATCATAACCGCTAACTTCAGCATTAGTAATTGTTGGATATGCTTTTCTTACATCACTTCTTATTATTCTTTTCGCTGTTGCAACATTTGTGGTGTTACCAACCTTAACCCGAGCAATTTCATGTCCACGAGTATTATCGAATAAAATGATATATTGGTCTCGTCTAGAGTTTGAATAATCACTCGCATGCCAACCACTCACATGAAGTAAATTTTTATCGATAGAAAAATTATCTACATAGCTAACATTTTCAAAAGGCTTAAATGAATTAGACCAACGGTCTGTTCTTTGACCCTCCCCGTTACGTGCATCATTGGAATAACGTGCCACTAATTGGATGGTATGGTTGACTAAATTATAGCTTGATAAATCAATATTTAAGTTAAAGCCACTATATTTGGCATTGTAAATCGTTGGGTAAGCACGTTTTACATCGGCACGTTCAACAGTATTATATTGTTGACGTTTAATTTCACGATTGGTAGTTGCATCATAAACAATCATCCAAGCGGATTGTTGACT
>NZ_AZFH01000033.1:0-213 GCF_001435735.1 Ligilactobacillus equi DSM 15833 = JCM 10991 | reverse complement strand
CAGGGACTGCTGACTCAAACATCAATAAGCACTATGGCGATAATGGATAGTTTCCCATTACCACTTTGCCAACCTATTAGAAACAGAAGAGCCAAAATTTTTAGTGAAGTCGCTAATATCGGCTATAGCGCAACCAAAAAGATTTATTTGTACGGCTTTAAAATTCATATGGTAGTAAGTATTAATGGCTTAATTTTGAAATACGAAGTTACA